>CAZZJX010000173.1:0-3815 GCA_964654845.1 uncultured Dehalococcoidales bacterium | reverse complement strand
CGCTAATCTTCTCCGCGACTAAAGTTACATTCGCTGGCTCATTCCTCTTGCCCCGATAGGGCTGGGGAGCAAGATAGGGGCAATCGGTCTCAATGAGTAGCCTGTCCAGTGGTATGTGATGGGCAATCTCAAAGGCACCGGAAGAGGGATAGGTGACGGGACCTGCAATGGAAAGGAGGAATCCCATCTCAATATATCTCTGGCTAAGCTCGCTATCACCGCTAAAGCAATGGAGCACGCCTATAGATTCTGTCATTCCATCCGCTCCATCAACCCCAACTATGCCGTCAGCCCACCCGGCGAGTATGCCGAGCACCTCCTCCTGAGCATCGCGGCAGTGAACGATCACCGGCAACTTGAGCCCTCGTGCTAATGCCAGCTGCTTTTTAAATGCCTCGATCTGTATCTCCTTTGGCGATAGATTGCGATAGAAGTCAAGCCCGATCTCCCCTATGGCTACCACCTTGGGTTGCCGGGCCAGCTCAGACAACCTCTCCAGGTCTTCATCCCTCATCCTGGCAGCACTATGGGGATGAAATCCCACGGCAGCGAAAACCTCAGGGTATAGCGCCGCCAGCCTTACCGCCTCTCTGCTGGAAGCGAGGTCGCAGCCCACATCTACTATTGCCACCACCCCGGCACCCCTGGCCCTCTCCAACACCCGGTCGCGGTCTTTATTGAAAGGGTGCATATCGATGTGGGTATGAGAATCAACCAACACGGGCATGCTCCAGCCTGGCATCCTCCTCGGCCACTATTTCCTCATCCAGCTTCCTAAAAAGGGGTTGGGGAGGAGCCAGCTTTTGGCCCGGTGACAACCTGTATATCGACCAGCCGCCATCCTCTACCCTCCCTTCAAAGCCGAGAAGTTGGTGCAATTCCTGCGAGCTAAAGGGCAAGAAGGGATAAAAAAGCGTCTTGAGACACGAGATTACAGAGAGGGTCACATATAAACTGGTGGCAGCCCCTTCACGCTCATCCTCAAGCCTTTTCCAGGGAGCCTTCTCATCCAGGTAGCGATTCGCCTCCTGTGCCAGGCTCATCGACATTCTAATCGCCTCCCTGAAGTGACACCGCCCAAGCAACCCGCCGATACTGTCGAGGGCATCCTCCGCCTTCTTAACCAGGGCGTTGCTTCGCTCATCGAATTCAGCAGGCGCGGGCACCTGGCCGCCGAAGTTGCGATAGGTCACAGTAAGCACCCGATGAACCAGGTTCCCATAGGTAGCCACCAGCTCATCGTTATTGCGGCGCACAAACTCCCGCCACGAAAAATCGCTATCCCCCTCCTCGGGCATACTAACCGACAGGAAGTAGCGTAAGGGATCGGGATCATAGCGCTCCAGATAATCGGGTAGCCAGACCGCCCAGTTGCGGCTGGTAGAGAGCGCCCGCCCCCCCAGGGTGAGGAACTCGTTGGCAGGAACATCGTAAGGGAGGTTGAGCCCTCCATAGCCCAGTAGCATCGCCGGCCAGATGATGGTGTGAAAGATGATATTGTCCTTACCTACGAAGTAATAGGACCTGGCATCCCCCTGCCAGAACTGTCGCCAGCTATCCCCATCGCCACGGCGCTCCGCCCACTCCACGCTCGCCGAGAGATAGCCGATCACCGCCTCAAACCACACATAGAGTCGCTTGTTCTCGAATCCATTAACGGGCACCGCTATACCCCACTCAATATCCCTGGTTATCGCCCTATCCTTCAGCCCCTCGGCTAAATAGTTTATGGTAAAATTACTAACATTCTGCTTCCAGTGGGACTGCCCTTTCACCCATTCGGTGAGCTGGTCGTTGAATGCGCTCAGGCGGAGGAAGAAGTGCTCCGACTCCCTGACCTGCGGAGGGCAGGTGCATAATCGGCAATAGGCATCGAGCAGGTCCACCGGGTTCAGCGGCTTACCGCAGTTATCGCACTGGTCTCCCCTTGTCCCTTCAAAGCCGCAGCAGGGGCAGGTCCCCTCCACATAGCGGTCGGGCAGAAACCTGCTGCAGCTAGGACAGTAGAGCAGCGTCATGGTATCACGATAGATATATCCCTTATCCTGAAGGGTTAGAAATAGGTCCTGGGCCAGCCTCTGATGGTTGGGAGTATCGGTAGTAGTGAAAAGGTCAAAAGAGATTCCCAGCTTCCGCCACGAATCGAGAAATTCCTCGTGAAAGCGGTCAGCAATCTCTTTTGGTGGCCTGCCCTCTTTCTCCGCGCGTATTGTAATAGGGGTGCCATGCTGGTCTGAGCCGGAGACCATGAGCACATCGTTGCCCTTGAGGCGATGGTAGCGGGCAAATATATCCGCTGGCAAATAGGCACCGGCGATCTGTCCCAGGTGAAGCGACCCATTGGCATAGGGCCAGGCGACCCCGATAAAGATGCGCTCCGTCATAGCTGATTTATTCTATCACAACAGGGCCTGTTGCACAAAGTAAAGGCTTGAATAATTCCCCTCACCAGGCGGTAAAAATCGCTATTATAAACGGATGATGGCTCCACTATTGGGATTCAGATAAGCTTTCTCATGGGCCTAATTACTCCTTGTATTGAGAAAGGTGGTGTTTATGCAACAAGCTCAATGCTCGCCGTAAAGGCTAGCTCAGTCTTATCCAGAGCCTGTAGAGCTCTCTCTTTCCAATACCTGTAGCTTTTGCCACCTGGGAGACAGCGTCCTTAGCCGAAAAGCCCTCTTGGTATAAGCGGCGCAGCTCCTCTCCCACGGAGGCACTCACTTCCTTCTCCCCTTTCGCCTTCCCTTCAACCACCAGGGTGAACTCACCTACCGGCTCGCGGAAATGGGAAAGGGCGGCGCTCACAGTCCCCCGAAAAATCTCCTCATGAACCTTGGTCAGCTCGCGGCAGACAGCGATCCGGCGGTCCCCCAGAACACCCAGGATATCCCCCAGAGCAGCTATGACACGGTGAGGCGCCTCGAGAGCCAATATAGTCCTCTCCTCATCGGCGACCTGCTCCAGCAGCCTCCTCCGCTGACCCTTTTTACGGGGCAGGAAACCGACATAGATAAACTCGCTGGCGTTCAGCCCGGAGACGGCGAGAGCGGTGACCAGAACAGAGGGGCCGGGTATGGGGACAACCGGGATGCCCCGCTCTATTGCTGACACCACCAGTTCATAGCCCGGGTCGCTTATCCCGGGCATCCCCGCTTCAGAAACCAGTGCCACATCCCCCTGCTCCAGACGACCCAGCAGGTAGGATAGCTTGGCCTCTCTACTGTGCTCGTGGTAACTGGTTAAGGGGGTTTTAAGACCATAGGCAGTAAAGATGCGCCTGGTCTTACGGGTATCCTCCGCTGCAATGAGTGCCACCTCTCGGAGGACACGCAGCGCACGGAAGGAAATATCCTCCAGGTTGCCTATCGGGGTGGCTACGATGTAAAGGGTCGGCATCAATCCGGCTCTGGCTAGACTATGGGGCTGGTGGCTTCGTATGTGATCAGGAAGATTACCAAGCTTTCGCCAACGGCCGCTCTAACATCGCTGATTTTGGCTCCCTGGCTTTGAAGTTGCTGGAGTGCAGCGTTTACCCTGCTATCGTCCCTCTCCGGCTTGAACCCCCCTCTGGCAGAGAAGGACAACGTCTTAATATAGACTGCCATTGTCACTAATCCATTCTGTGTATCTGTGAACCATTATAGCTTACCGACCATTGCCCAGTCCATCCATTGGACTCTTGTAGTACATCTATTTGTACAACACTCCCATAATCCAGGGTGCACTCACTATACAAATGAGCTCATCAGCGTTGACTTTGGGCCTCCTCCTCTGATATAGTTTCCTTTACCATTATATATATAATTCAAGGG
>CAZZJX010000172.1:0-3822 GCA_964654845.1 uncultured Dehalococcoidales bacterium | reverse complement strand
ATATTAGGCTGAGCCTCCGACATGAATATTATCAAGTCATTTCCTTCACCGCTCTCATGGAAGTAGAACTTGCCCTCAGGTATTCCTATCTCCTTCACAACAGAGTCCTCGATAAGAACCCCACCCAGGTCGAAAAACTCATCTGGCTCGATACTGCCAAATTCCTGAGCGTCTAACCTCTCCGTGAGATACTTAGCTGCGATGATCGCTACACCCCCCATGCCAGGCCAAGCCGCTATCATCAAGGGATTGCTAAGTTTGGGTTCTGTATAGAGTCTGATCGCTTCCATTTTTCTAAAAGTTGCGCAACTGCCTCCCCATTACTATACTTGAAAGTGGTGTTTTTTTCTAGCAGGCAAAGCGTCTAAACCCATGAATCAGGAAGTGAATACGGCAACGGACAAGGTTATCTTCCTGGGAACCGCTGGCGCTCGGGTGATGGTGGCAAGCCAAATCCTAGCCTCGGGTGGTCTGTGGTTCAACCTTGGTGGAACGCAGATACTCTTCGATCCCGGCCCCGGTACGCTGGTCCGGGCTGTAAAGAAGAAGCTAAAGCCAACCAAGCTAGACGCCATCATCCTCTCTCATCGGCACCTGGATCACTCAGCGGACGCCAACATTATGATCGAGGCGATGACCGAAGGGGGGCTGCGGAGGAGAGGCACGCTCTTTGCCCCCAAAGATGCCCTTGAGGAAGACCCGGTAATCCTCCATTACCTCCGTCCATACCTGAAGTGTATCGAGGTACTCGAGGAGGGAAAGAGCTACAGCATCGGTGACGTCTCTTTTCGCACTCCAATCAGGCTCCGCCATCCGGTGGAGACGTACGGAGTAGTATTTGAGACCCCCAGACATACTATCTCATGCCTTGTAGATACCCGCTTTTTTGACGATCTGTGCCTGCACTATGAGGGGGAACTTCTCATAATCAACGTGGTAAGGATCGAGTCTGGAGGTCCTTTCGACCACCTTTCTGCTTCGGAGGCTGGGACGATAATCAAGAGGCTGAGGCCCAAAGCAGCCATTCTAAATCACTTCGGCATGACCATGTGGCGGGCGAAGCCTTGGGAGGTGGCGGATAGGCTCTCGCGCGAGACTGGCATCCGCGTCATCGCTGCCAGAGATGGGATGGCCTTCGACCTGGCTGAGTTAGAGTAGAATTTGTTGTTACGAGGGGAAGTGAGTTACTCAGTGAATTAGCGATTTCGGGGTGCGCTACTGGCGAGGTCATGTAGGTAGGGGCGTCCTTCTAAGAAGGATTGAACGCCCCTACTCATCGTTTCGGCTGCTAAGTTCTAGCGAAGACCTTGACTGGGTGCCAGAGACTCTTTTCTGGGAGGAAATGCAGCACAGCCAGGAACCGCCCGTCAATGGAGTAAGCGCGGCAGTAATCTTCATCCTCACCCTCTCCCAGAGCCAATTGGCAACCGTTTTTGATGGCATGCTCCTTTTCTCCACTGACAATAACGGCCATCCAATCCTCCAGTACTATATCTATGGGATGAAGGATATCCTGCCAGTAATTATGCTCAAAAGAGGCCTCAAGCTGTGGGATGGTGACACTATCGTCGATGTCGAAGATTCCACTCCTCAATCGAGCTAATTCTCTAACGTGGGCGCCACAGCCGAGGGATTGGCCAATATCGTGAGCCAGGGAACGAATGTAGGTTCCCTTGCCGCACTCAACAGCGATAGTGCAGTGGGGAGGTCTCCAATCCATGAGCTTCAGGCGGAAGACATCGGCCCTTCTCGGCTCCCTTTCCACTTCAATGCCGGAGCGGGCGAGATCATAGAGGCGTTTCCCCTGGTGCTTAACGGCACTATACATCGGGGGTTTCTGAAGAATTGAGCCACTGAAAGAAGGGAGAGCTCCTTCCACCTGCTCCCTGGTGATATTAGAAGGGTCAGCCTTCTGCGTTACAGTACCATCTGCATCGTAGGTATCGGTGGATACTCCCAGCTCAATCTCAGCCAGATAGATTTTATGAGCCTCTACTATAAATGGAATCACCCTTGTTGCCTGACCAAGGCAAACAGGTAAAACCCCCGTTGCGCCTGGGTCAAGGGTGCCGGCATGCCCGACACTCCTCTCCCCGCTTAGACGCCTCACTATTTTTACAACCTCTAGCGAGGTCATGCCGGTGGGCTTATTGATGTTGAGGATCCCGTCAATGCTCAAATCGCTCTTCGCTGACCTGCTTCATCAGGTGGAGGATTTCAGCCCCCCACTCTATGGAATTGTCCAGATGGAAGTCCAGTTGGGGCATGCGGCGCAGGGATAGACGTCCCTTCATCTCTCTATACAGGAAACCCGACGCGGAGGCCAAACCTTCCATTGCCCCCTTCCTCTCCTCGTCGCTTCCCATAATACTGACAAAAACCTTGGCATATCTCAGGTCTGCCGAGGTATCTACCCTGGTCACCGTTAAAAAGCAGCTAAGCCTTGGGTCTTTAACCTGGCGGAGGAGAAGCTGGCTTAGCTCCTCCTGAATCAGGTCATTGATCCGCTCAGTTCGTCTGGTCACTGTTTTTCCTTTACATAGAACTCGATGATGTCGCCGATTTCAAATTCGCTAAACCCTTCAATGACCACTCCACACTCAAATCCAGCGGCGACCTCTTTAACATCATCCTTGAAGCGCTTCAAACTGGAAGCAGTAGATTCGAAGACCTCCTCGCCGTTCCGCATGACTCTGGCAAGTGCTCCCCGGGTTATTTTGCCATCGGTAACATACACCCCGGCTACGTTGCGACCTCGGATGGAGAAATTTGCCCGCACCTCAGCATGTCCCTCCACTACCTTCACATAGGTCGGCTCAAGCATTCCTTTCAGCACCTTTTCTACATAGTCTACCAGGTCGTAGATTACCTCATAGCAACGGATGTCTATCCCCTCACTGTCGGCAAGTTGCCTTGCCCCAGGCTCAGGGCTGGTGTTGAATCCAATAACGACCCCTTTGGAAGCGAGAGCGAGGAGCACATCTCCCTCAGTAATGCTTCCACTGCTGGAGTGCAGGACATTAACTCTAACATCATCTATAGAAAGGCGCCCCAGGGAGGTTTTTATTGGCTCAATGCTTCCCTGCACATCGGTCTTCAGTATGATGTTGAGCTCCTTCATGCGGCCGTCACGGATCTGGGCGGAGAGTTCACTGACAGTCAGAGCTCTAATCGGTTTAACCACGCCAAGCCTTTTCTCTTCTTGGCGCTTTTCCCCCAAATAACGTGCTTCCCTTTCACTGGCAGTCACGGTGAGGATATCACCAGCCTGGGGCACACTTCCAAAACCCAGGACCTCGACTGGCGTCGCTGGCCCTGCTTTTCTCAAGCGCTTGCCCTTGTCGTCGAACATCGCTTTTACCTTGCCCCAGGTGTCACCTACGCAAAAGGTGTCGCCCACTTTTAGCGTGCCTGACTGCACCAAAACAGTTGCTAGCGGACCCTTGGTCTTATCCAGCTTTGCCTCAATGACTGCACTGATAGCCCGCCCCTCCGGATTAGCTTTGAGTTCTTCTAGCTCGGCAACGATAAGCAGATACTCGAGAAGTTCTGAGATCCCCTCTTTCTTCTTTGCTGAAACCGACACGCAGACTACATCACCACCCCAGTCCTCGCAAAGCAACCCCAGGTCTGCAAGCTGTTGCTTTACTCTTTGCGGGTTAGCATTTCGCTTATCAGTCTTATTGATGGCAACTACAATAGGAACATCGGCGGCACGAGCGTGGTCGATAGCCTCTATGGTTTGGGGCATCACTCCATCGTCGGCGGCCACCACCAAGATGGTGATATCCGTTACCTGCGCCCCACGCGCCCTCATTGCAG
>CAZZJX010000171.1:0-3851 GCA_964654845.1 uncultured Dehalococcoidales bacterium | reverse complement strand
GCATATATTGCAGCATTTATACCGGCAATTCGGCCGAAAACTAGGACATCTAGCAGCGAATTGCCGAAGAGTCGATTCTCCCCGTGAACTCCTCCACCTACCTCGCCGGCGATGAAAAGGCCAGGGAATGATGTTTCACAATTTGATTTATATTCCAGCCCCCCATTCTGATAATGAAGGGTAGGATAAATCAGCATGGGCTCTTTTGAGATATCAATCCCGTATCGCTTAAAGTCTTTAAATCTACCTGGAAACTGTCTTTCCACTGTTCCCTCGCCTAAAAGTATATCGATCATAGGTGAATCGAGCCATACCCCGAGCCTACCAGTGGGTGTAGGTATTCCTTTACCTCTTTCTAGGCATTCCCTGATAATAGCTGATGACTCCACATCGCGGGGCTCTCGCTCATAAACGAACTGCTCCCCATCGATATTTACCACATTAGCTCCTGCCCCTCTAAACTTCTCAGTAACTAACTGACCCTCCATCTGCTCTGGGAAAATAATTCCTGTAGGGTGGTATTGAACCGTATGAAGGAAGCGAAGCCCTACTCCTAGTCTGTAGCATGAAACTAAGCCATCAGCGGTGGCGCCGTAGTGATTGGTGGTCATAAACCCTTGAATATGGAGCCTACCACATCCTCCAGTAGCCATGATTACTGCTTTCGCCTTAACAATGAAATACTCCTCGGTCTCCATATTATAGAGCACAGCACCAGCGCAATGCCCATGTTCGTTGAGGATTAACTCCACTGCCGGCGAAAACTCGAGCACGGTGATATCATCGGAGCGATTTCTCGCCTCATCGCGTATTGTTCGCATAATTTCCATACCAGTTGTATCACCAGCGGTATGCCCTCGTTTCCGACAAAATCCAGCGAGAGGTAATGTTTCCAATCTTCCATCAGGATATTTGTAAAACATGGTCCCAAGGCCTTCTAGCCATTGGATGACATCAGGGGCTTCGGTAACCAAGGTACATACCAGCTCAGGGTCATTCTTAAAATGTCCTCCCCCCACTGTATCTATATAGTGATAGGCCGGGGAATCCTTCTCCAGTTTACTGGCTGCTTGAATCCCACCCTCAGCCATTATGGTGTTGGAATCACCGTGGCGAAGCTTGTTTGATATGATGACCTTAGCCCCATGCTCTTGAGCAAGGAGTGCGGCAGCAGTGCCAGCCCCACCTCCTCCAATTATCAGCACATCGGTCTCATAATCGATCTGAGAAAGATCAATGTCATCAGGGTCAACCCTGCTTCTAGCCTCTAGAAGATCAACCATCTCATTGGGTATTCTATAGCCCTTACTTGGTCCTATCTTAATCTCCCTCCGGCCTTCCTCCTTGAAATCAGGATGGTATTTTAAGATATCAGCGCGTTCCTCTAGCGACATAGGAGGGAAGCCTCCACCTCCCCGCTTTGTGTCTACGCGTTCTGGCCTGGTCTTTTCCACAACCTTGGTTAGATTTTTAAGCTCCTCTGTATAAGCCATAATCCCCCCTTATAAAGTTAACTCTCCACTTCGAGAAGAAACTTTCTGTCCTTCGGTCTCCAATCCTCACCGGTTATCTCTGGTTCTAGCTCCCGCTCCTCATATATCTTTCTAAGCTCCTTCTCATCCGTGTTCATCAACTCATGTAGCATTTCATCATATTTACCATCTTTAATCACTACTACTGCTTCAGCTAAATGCTTCGACTTGGGGGCAATTTTGCCTCCATAAATCCTTCTCGCAAGTTGGAAAATGTGATATTGGGGCAATTCCCCCATACATCTACTGGCACACAACCCACATTGAATGCAGTCGAAGGAAAGTTCAGCAGCTTTGGTAACATTGCCCTGTTTTAGATAAGAGACAACATCCATAACTGGGACATCTTTAGGGCAAATTTTGGTGCAAGCATTACAGGCAACACAGCGGAATAACTCGGGATATAATTTGAATATCTCCTCAGGAGTAGGTGTCAGCTCTTCGTAGTCATAGATAGCCCTATTGGCGGGATAGAAAGGGATCTGTGTCAGGTACATCTCGGGTTCAACCTGAGTTTGGCAAGCTAGCGCGTTATATATGTGGTAATCCCCCGGTTTGCGATAGACTGTGGAGCATGCCCCGCATTTCCCATCACGACAGCCGCAGCCCCGAATGAACTTATAGCCAGCATATTCCATTGCTTTCATGATGGTAAGTGTCTCGGGAACCTCATACTTGTGCCCCATGATATATATGGGGATAAGCTTTTCTTTAATCTCTGCCGCTGTCTCCGCAGTTGTCGTCTCGGCTTTGGTCTCTGTGCTACTCATCCACACTCCTCCTTGTAATTCTATAATAGGCTATGCGATGTTAACAAAGCAATCGGGCTTACAAGGTGCTTCTGAAACCATCCCTTGCTTTCGTTTATGCCAAAAGCTAGCCCCATAAGCTCGGTGAAATAAAGGATTGGCAGCTTATCTTCCCCCGACTGCCTTCCGTCCAGGTTAGAGTGACACATGGGACAGGCAACGACGATTGCTTCAGCTCCAACCTCCTGTGCGCTCGCAACGAGGCCTTGAACCAGGTTTTCAACAATTCCCGTCTTTGTGAGGGTGAGGCTGCCGCCGCAACAATCCACCTTGGCTCCCCAATCGAGTACTTCTGCTCCCAGGGCTTGTAGTAGTCTGTCCATTGTGGTGGGGTTCTCGGGGTCATCGAATGCCACGATTTTGGGGGGACGGACCAGGTAACATCCATAGTATGCCACAACTTTGAGTCCTGTAAGCGGGTGCTTGACTCTCTTCTCTATCTCTTCAATCCCAAGCTCGTTGACCGAAATATCCAGCAGATGCCTTACGTCATATTTTGCCTCGTAGGGCATGCCAATTAGATCTTCCAGCCGTTTTCTAAACTCAGGCGAATTCTTCACCTCGTGTTGAGTCGTCCTCAGCCTCAAATAACATGCGGCGCAGACAACAGCAGTGTCAAGCCCTTCCCTCTCAGCAATTGCTAGATTCCTTCCCGGCAGAGCATGAGAGAGGTTATCGTTTGAGAAATGGCCGGAGGAGGCACCGCAGCAGTTCCAGTCGGGAATCTCCTTCAGTTCTATCCCCAACTCACGGCAAACTGCCCTGCTGGAGTCTCCGAATTCCTTTGCCGTTGACTCCTGGGTGCACCCGGGGTAAAAGCTATACTGCACGCCTATTTCCCCCACTCCTCAGTTTTATCAAAAATGTCTCTTATCTGCTTGACCCCCTCGATCGAATGGGGAGGCAGAAGCTTTAGCTTCCGTTTTGTAATCATCTTGAATCCCAGTAAAGCATTGTTGAGGAGGTCTTTTGGCGAGAACTGCCTTGCACTCAGCATATATCCAATCGTCATCATCGCTTCATATTGCCGACCATATTTCTTGATTGGAGCTAAGAACGCTTTATGAAACGTTGCGACTGCCGGCTCTTTGGCTGCTACCCCCTCGTGCAGCGCGATCTGGTGCAAAGTGTCCATGAGGTGTGGTATGTCGATTTCGTTAGGACACCTGGTAACACAACTCAGGCATGAAGCACAAATCCAAATGGTAGAACTCCCAAGCACCTGCTCCTTGAGTCCAAGTTGCACCATCCTTACTATCTGGTGAGGGGGATAATCCATAGCGAAAGCAACTGGGCAACTCAGAGTGCATGTAAGGCATTGATAGCAGCGCTCAAGCCCAGCATCACTTACTTCTTTGACCATCTTTGAGAAGGCGGGATCGCCTGTCTCCTGGAATTGATCGCATACAAGCTGCATCACAGTTTCTCCGGGACGCTCAGGAGCTCACGCTCTTGATACGTGGTTACAGGAAGTTCATCCTCCAGACTTCGACCCGGGATATAATCAAAG
>CAZZJX010000170.1:0-3883 GCA_964654845.1 uncultured Dehalococcoidales bacterium | reverse complement strand
GCTCAGAGGACGATGTCATTGTAGTAACTGAAAGAGGACAGGCGATCAGGTTCGCTGTCGCCACCCTCAGAGCCGCCTCCCGCTCTAGCGGTGGGGTGCGCGCCATCCATCTCACCGCTGGCGACCGTGTGGTGGCGATGGACATTACCTCCCCCGAGGCTTACCTGCTGGTCGTCACCACAAATGGCTATGGCAAATGCACCCTGTTAACACGGTACCGCCCTCAGACTCGCGGCGGCATCGGGATAAAAAGCATCAGCATCAGCCCAAAGTCTGGAGGTGTTGCCGCAGCGCGCGTTGCTGAACCGTCCTCCGGGGAGCTGCTGATCCTTTCCGCTAAGGGAGTCATCATCCGCTTGAAGATGGACAGCATCCCAATTCAGGGCAGAATCAGAAAAGGGGCCAGCCTTATGAGACTGGATGAAGGGGATGCAGTAGCCTCCATCGCAGCTTTTAGCCAAAACCTGTCGTAAAGGAGACACTATTGGCCGACTTCTTTCGAGGCCCGCTCTTATAACTTATGCCCCTATTTGTTGCCATGGATGCCGTAGGGATCCCTCCCTTGAGGGAGGGAGTTAGATGGAAGGTGAAGCGCTTCACCTCCACCCTTCGACAAGCTCAAGGTGAACAGAAGTTCTTACAGGGTAGCCTGGAGCATCCGCTCCAGGCAACTACCCTAATTAGAGGCACTTACAGACGCCGTTCGTGGTGAGCCTGTCGAACCTCGCCATAGGCGAGTCGGTGTCGCCTGAGGTCGCCCGAGGCGACTCTGTCGACCGACCCTCAGGAGACCTTTGGAGACATGAACGGCCCTTCGGTTAGCTCAGGGCGGGTGGGCAAAATACGATCGCACAACCCTAATGACAGAAGCGCCCGCTAATTGATATAATAGGTCCAGTTTGGAGGACAGAAATGGTGCAGTTTCGTCGCGATTGGCTCGAAAACATCGATAGCATGCAGCGGGAGATGGAGCAGCTACTTGACCAGTTTGCCACCCGCAAACCACCGTCGGTTCGCTTTTCCCCCCGCGCCTGGGAGCCAGCTATTGACATGTATGAAACCCCACAGGCAATGGTGATCATGGTAGAGCTGGCCGGGTTAAGGCAGGAGGATATCGACATCACTGTGCATGCCAAAACCCTGGTAATCAGGGGAGAGCGGAGAGAGAGCCAGGAGGGGGACAAGAGAACCTATTACCAAATGGAGATATTCAAGGGTCACTTTGAAAGAGGTATCCTGTTACCGGTGGCGGTGGATATCGACCAGACGAAGGCTTCTTACCATGATGGCATTTTAGAGATCGTACTGCCAAAGCATATAGATGACCAAATCCGTAAGGTAGATATCCGCACCGCTTAGGTCGGGAAAAGGAGAAAGCTGTGATAAGTGTAAGTGAAGAAGAACGGAAACCGCCTGAAAAGCCCTCCATTCCCGACGAAATACTTATCCTCCCCAGCGGCGATGCGGTGCTATATCCTTCGATGATCGTCCCCCTGTCAACAGGGGAAGAAAAAACGGTAAAGCTCATCGATGAGGCTGTTGCCAGCGACAAAATGGTTGCCATATTCGCCCGGCGCCCCGGTGAGGAGCAAAAACTCTATGATGTGGGCACTGCAGCGACCATCGCCAAGATGTTCAAGATGCCTGATGGCTCAACCAATGCCCTTATTCAAGGTCTCCAGAGAATCCGCCTGAAAGAGATAACTCAGACGGAGCCCTATCTCAAGGGGAAGGTCGAAGCGCTCGAGGATGAGGCGGTGAAGGAGACCACGGAGCTCGAGGCCCTGGCGAGAAACCTGACCGGTCAATTTCAAAAAGTGGTCTCTCTGGCCCCCAATCTACCCGCAGAACTGGGTATCGCCGCCATGAATATCCCCGGGCCCAGCGGCCTCGCCGACTTCATAGCCGCCCACATCAACATCGAATTTGAGGAGAAGCAAGAAATCCTTGAGACCCTCAACGTCGTAGAGCGGTTCAAGAAGCTCACCGTTTTCGTCAACAAGGAGCTGGAGATACTTGAGCTGGGAAGCAAGATTCAATCCCAGATGAAGCAGGAGCTGGATAAGACACAGCGCGAGTTCTACCTCAGGGAGCAGCTCAAGGCGATTCAAAAGGAGCTGGGGGAGACGGATGAGCGCACCGTTGAGATCAATGAACTCAGGGAGGCCATCGACAAGGCCCAGCTTCCACCTGAGGCGCAAAAGCAGGCGGAGCGGGAGCTCGATCGTCTGGCCAAGATGCCCCCCGCCGCCGCGGAGTACACCGTCTCCAGGACATACCTTGATTGGCTCATCAACCTACCCTGGGCGAAGAGCACCGAGGACAGTACCGATATCGACCAGGCGCGGCGGGTGCTCGATGAGGACCACTACGACCTGGACAAGGTGAAGGAGAGAATCCTGGAGTATCTGGCGGTGCGCCAGCTAAACAAGGATATGAAAGGCCCCATCCTGTGTTTCGTCGGCCCCCCTGGAACGGGAAAGACCTCCGTGGGGCAGTCCATCGCCCGCGCCCTGGGAAGGAAGTTCATCCGCCTGTCCCTGGGCGGCATAAGGGACGAGGCTGAGATCCGTGGCCACCGCAGGACGTATGTCGGAGCGCTCCCCGGCAGGATAATCCAGTGGATTCAACGCGCTGGCTCAAACAACCCTGTATTCATGCTCGATGAGGTTGACAAGGTAGGCATGGACTTTCGCGGCGACCCCACGGCAGCGCTGCTCGAGGTGCTCGACCCGGAGCAGAACTTCTCCTTCTCCGACCACTACATGGATGTCCCCTTCGACCTCTCCAAGGTGATGTTCATCACCACCGCCAATATCATTGACCCCGTCCCGCCAGCGCTGCGGGACCGCATGGAGGTGCTTGAACTGCCGGGCTATACCGAGCTACAGAAACTCAACATCGCCACGCCTTACCTGGTCCCCAGGCAGCTCAAGGAGAACGGGCTGAGCGAGGGGAAGCTGCTGTTTACCAATGATGCGATACTCGCCATAATAAGGAACTACACCCGTGAGGCCGGGGTGAGAAACCTGGAGCGGGAGATCGGTTCCATCTGCCGCAAGGTGGCAATGAAGGTGGCCCAAGGGTACAAGAGGAAAATCACCATAACCCCCAAAAAGCTTCCCCAGTATCTCGGCCCTTACAAGTTCCGCTACGAGGTTGCCGAGAAGGGCGATGAGGTCGGCGTGGCCACCGGTCTCGCCTGGACACCCGTCGGCGGAGAAATTCTCTTCATCGAGGCAACCCTCGTTCCGGGAAAGGGGAACCTCATACTCACCGGCCATCTGGGCGATGTTATGCAGGAGTCAGGACAGGCAGCGGTCACCTACGCCCGCTCCCTGGAACAGCGGGAACTGAAGGAGGGGGATAAAGGCTTCTACGAAAAGAACGATATCCACATCCATATCCCCGCCGGCGCCATCCCCAAGGATGGCCCCTCGGCCGGCGTCACCATGGCGGTGGCCCTGGTGTCGGCGATATCCGAGAGACCGGTGAGGAAAGACATAGCCATGACCGGCGAGATAACCCTGCGGGGGAAGGTGTTGCCCGTGGGCGGAATCAGGGACAAGGTGCTGGCCGCCCACCGCGCCGGCATTAAGAAGATAATCCTGCCCAGTGAGAATAATGAGAAGGACCTTGAGGAGGTACCCCAGCAGGTCAGGGACGAGATTGAGTTCATCCCCGTGCCTATAGAAGATGCCGCTGACCAGATAGCTGTTGCCAAGTGGGTCTTAAGGATGATCGGGCACAGGTATGGGGTAACGGTCAGTTTTGCCCCCAAGATTTTAGTTGGACACGCTGGCAGTGGCCTTCACGTTCATACCAGATTGGTTACGGATGGGAAAAACATGATGATTGATGAAAACGGGCTCAGTGATATCGC
>CAZZJX010000169.1:0-3944 GCA_964654845.1 uncultured Dehalococcoidales bacterium | reverse complement strand
ATTCCAATCCATGCAAAAGCAATCCAGTCCCTGGAGAAATATGTGGAGCATGCTCGTCCTCAGCTTCTCCGTGATAGAGAAGAGGAGGCTTTGTTCTTAAACCGTCGTGGCGAGCGTCTTACAAGGCAAGGCTTCTGGCTGATCTTGAAGGCTTATGTTAAATCAGCAGGCATCGCAACGGATGTTACTCCTCATACTCTTCGTCATAGCTTCGCCACCCACATGTTGAGGGGTGGAGCAGACTTGAGGGCGGTTCAAGAACTGCTGGGACATGCCAATATCACCTCTACCCAGATCTATACTCACCTTACCAGTGAGCATGTGCACCAGGCTTATGAAAAGGCACACCCCCGAGCTAACGACTAGCTTTATTCAGGGGAGTAACATATCTCGATTAGCAGAATCTTATGGAAATAATGGAGCTGACAGGCGGTCATTGTTGAGGTGGAAGAGCAACTAAGAGAGTTTCTCATATACTGCCAGCCAAATATTAAGCGGCTCTCCACCCTTATGAATAAAAAGGTGACATGCCCCATGAAGGATGGCATGGTTTCCAAGCTGGAGTAAGAAATGCCTCAGAAGAAATCTCACCGTGTCGCCTCAAGGCAGGCGGCGACAAGTAGAGAGCGGAAGAAGAAAAAGAGGGCGCAGACGTCTCAACAGCGAGCCACAGCCGCACCCGTTACGCCCACCCCCACAGATATTGCTCCTTCCGAGCCGGTTACACCACCGGTAACTAAGACTATTCAAGAAGTTGCCCCTAGTTTCCAATATATTATCACTGATCTGCGAAGAATCGGCCTCATCGCCGGCTCCGCCATCATTATCCTGATTATACTCGGCTTCATACTTTAACAGGGGATGCCATGGAGGCGAGGCGCTTCGAAGAGCAAGTGAAGGCATTGCCCCAAAAGCCCGGCGTTTATCTTTTCAGGGATGCTTCAAGAAATGTGCTCTACGTTGGCAAGGCCGCCAATCTCCACAACCGGGTAAGAAGCTATTTCGGCACACCATTCGCCCTCCCCCCAAAGCTCCAGAGGTTGATGGCCCGGGTAAACGACTTCGAATTCTTCATCACCGACTCAGAGCAGGAAGCGCTCATCCTGGAGTGCAATCTCATTAAGAAGCACCGCCCCCGCTATAATGTGCGCCTCAAGGACGATAAGACCTATCCCTATCTAAAAATCACTTTAAGTGACGACTGGCCCAGAGTCCATGTCACCAGGCGTGTGGAGAAAGACGGCAGCCGCTACTTCGGCCCCTTCGCCAATCCTGGCTCGGTCAGGAAGTCCCTCGACCTACTGAAAAAGCTATTCCCCTTCCGCTCCTGTAAAAAGGAGATCACAGGAACCGACCGCAGACCCTGCCTTGAGTATGACATCCATCGCTGCGCTGGGCCCTGCATCGGTGCTATTTCCAAGCAAGACTATCGGGACATTATTAAGCAGGTGATAATGTTCCTTGAGGGCAAGCAGGAAGCGGTACTGAAGGAGCTGGAGCACAAGATGCAACAAGCTTCGGAGCGGCTTGAGTTTGAGCGGGCTGCAGTGCTGCGTGATCAGATCCTCGCTGTGGAAATGGTCACTGAACGCCAGAAGATATCATCAGCGGCAAGGGGAGATCAAGATGTCATCGCACTGGCACAAAATAGAGACCACGCCTATGTAGAGGTCTTCTTCATTCGCAACGGCAAGCTCATCGAGCGAGACCATTTCATTCTACAGGGGACTCAGGATGAGGAGTCCGGCCAGATCATGCGCAGCTTCCTGAATCAATTCTATGACTCCGCAACCTATATCCCACCATCGATTTTGCTCCAGTACCACCCCGAAGACCACACCATTATTAAGAGTCGATTGGAGAGCAAAAGAGGGGGCAGGGTTGCTCTTACGGTTCCTCAGCGTGGGGAGAAAAAAAGGCTGACGGATATGGTAGCGGAAAACGCTCGTCAGGGTCTGGAGCAGCTCATGGTCAGGTGGCTCGCCGATCCAGAGACCACCGCCGCTGCCCTTGAGGAGTTAAGGCGAGAGCTCCATCTGCCTCAGACACCAAAGCGAGTAGAATGCTACGATATATCGGACATTAGGGGCACATCAGCGGTGGGCAGCATGGTAGTATTTCAAGATGGGCAACCTATGCCCTCCCATTACCGCCGTTTTCGTATCAAGACAGTAGAGGGCACCGACGATTATGCAATGATTCAAGAGGTCTTGAGACGACGCTTCAAGAGGACGAGAATTGAAGAAGAGCGCAAGGGCGAAAACGCCTGGACCACAGTCCCCGACCTGGTACTCATTGATGGTGGCAGAGGACATCTTACCTCAGCACTTACTGCGCTGAAGGATGTAGGGGTAGAGTTTGTCCCAGTCGCTGCGCTGGCTAAAGAGCGCGAGGAGCTTTTTCGCCCAAACATCGCAGGGCCAATCCTGCTACCCAGGACATCTGCAGCACTCTATCTGGTGCAGCGGATTCGCGATGAGGCGCATCGCTTTGCCTTAGGCTATCACCAGAGATTGCGCAGCCGTAAGGCGATAGCCTCAGCTCTGGACAATGTAACCGGCATCGGCCCCAAGCGGAAGCGAGCTCTCCTCAAAAGGTTCGGCTCTGTGAGAGCGATAAAGGATGCCCCTACCGATGAAGTCGCAGCGGTTGTCGGAATGACCCACTCCCTTGCTGAAAGGGTTAAGGATTATTTGTGAAGGGACAGCAAGAGGCCGTCTTCAGACACATCCCCTGCGACCTGTGCGGAACGCGTGATTTTATAAGACTTGGCAAGCTGAAAGCATCGAACAAAATCGAAAACATTATCTCTGTCCCAGAAGACATCTCCGTAGTTAGGTGCAAACGGTGCGGCTTCTATTACACCGATCCCATGCCCTTCTGGGGAGAGAATGACCTCCAGAATATTTATGACGCCACATATTTCCCTGAAATGACAAGGTGGTGGAAGCGGGTTAAGACAAAGATTAACCCTCAACGTCGTCTCGATACTATCGAAAAGCTCGCTACCTCTGATGTAGCGCAGTTTCTGGAGGTGGGATGCGGCCTTGGATACGGCCTTGAGGATGCCATACGGCGAGGCTGGGTAGTTTGTGGGCAAGAGGTTTCCCCATTCTTCGCTGAGCAGGTGGAAGGTAGGCTCGGCATTAAGGTCTTCGTCGGCCAGCTAGCGGATGCACACTATCCTGATGGCTACTTCGACGCCGTCTATGTGGATAGCGTGCTGGAGCACCTCCCACAGCCAATGGAGATGTTCAGGGAGATCCATCGCATCCTCAAGCTAGATGGGGTCGCCTATATAACGGTGACCAACGAGGATGCATTGATCAACAAATTTAGGAGCCTGCTATTTAAACTCACACAGCCCAGGCGATGCCCGATATTAAGCCCTTTGGCTTATCCCGTTCATCTAATTGGGTTTACGCCGGATACCCTCAGGCTGGCCTGCGAAAGCGTAGGATTCGAAGTGAAAAGGATTGTAGTATGCGCTGGAACCAGTGAATGGCGCAAATTCGGCATACGGAACGTGGGTTCCCTCCTGTTAAATATCATGTACCTGCCTGTATATCTTATCGGTGAGAAGTTGGGAAAAGGCATCGCAATTGAGGCGGTAATCATTCCCCGTGGACAGGATCGAAAATGAGAGTGGCTAAGATTATCATCGGGGACATAAACAGCTTAACCGGCGGCTATCTGTACGAAAAGAAACTAATCGAATATCTAAGGGGAAAAGGTGTCCAGGCGGATGTGGTTAGCATTGCGAACATTCCCTATATGCTCCATTTTTTTTCAAACTTCTGGCTCCTCTTCTACTTTCTAATAAAGAAATATGACGTCATTATAGAAGATGGGATGACTCACCCGGCGGTCTGGCTCTTCAACCTCTGGGCGAGACATGTCAAAAAGACAAAGGTCGTTGCCATTGTCCATATGTTCCGCTGGAT
>CAZZJX010000168.1:0-4000 GCA_964654845.1 uncultured Dehalococcoidales bacterium | reverse complement strand
ATTATACAATGTACCAGCCAAGTATGTAATAAATTTTCACACCTCCAGGCTAACCAGATTCAGAGATAACCCAAAATACGTAAAACATTACAGTAAGATGAAGCAATGTATGAAAAAATAGTTGTTCCATTGGATGGCTCCGAGCTAGCCGAGGTAGCTCTACCTTATGCCGAGGAACTGGCAGGAAGGCTGGGTTCCCAAATCTCTCTTCTATACGTTAGTGAGTCACCCGAAGATCCCTATCAGCGCATGCACCAGTTCTACATCGAAAAAACAGCTGAGACCACAAAGGAAGGTGCTGGAAGGTATATTGAAAAACCAGAGGGGAAAGCTATCAAGGTAGAGTCAAGAATTCTGGTCGGTAATGCTGCTGAAGAGATTGTCGAATATGCCAGCAAGGAGGATATTTGTCTGATTGTCATGGCAACCCACGGTCGGTCAGGTATTAGCCGCTGGGCCTTAGGAAGCGTGGCCGACAAGGTGGTAAGGTCTACAGAGCGGCCAGTGGGACTCATCAGGGCCAAGGGTGCGCGACCCGATGTGCGAGAAAAGGGCATACTAAACAAGGCGCTTGTCCCCCTAGACGGGTCGAAAGAAGGTGAAGCGGTAATGCCCTATATTGAGGAGCTCTCCTCGAGGTTCAAAACAGAAATCGTCCTCCTACAGGTGCTGTCAACAAGCTACCAAGCCATTGCTTCCGAGGGGTATGGCTATGTTACTTACACGGATAAGCAGATTGAATCGGACAAGGCATCTGCCAGAGACTACCTTGAGAAGGCGGGTGCTCGACTTAAGCAGAAGAGTGTGACGGTAAAGTCTGAGGTGAGGCTCGGTATTGCAGCTGAAGAAATTATCAAGCTTGCCGACGAAATGTATGCTGATGTAGTAGCTATATCAACGCATGGAAGGTCTGGTATTGGCCGTTGGGCCTTCGGGAGTGTTGCAGATAGAGTCTTGCATGAAGGAAACACACCTCTTCTGCTGGTGAGGCCGCACTAATTCGATTCGGGCCAAGCCAAAGATAGCACCTTAAAGCTAAGATGGTTCGCCATGCTATTCTTGGCATAGTGTGGAGAGAACCTCGAGATAATCTGGGAGGTAAATAAGAAAGTCGAAGCTATGGGGGGTGAAAATTCCGGCTCAATACGCCCTTCTTGTCCCCCTCTATTTATATAATCGTTATGGTCGCTCTGAGTCATGAAGTTGCATATAGGGATAGCTGCAGAATTGGGCGCCAGAGGTACCCTTCAGGCCCCGACGGCTTGCGCAAGTGATTGGCTTGACACCTCCAGTAGTGTATCATAATCTACAAAATCAACACTTCATTGATAGGAGGATGGACATGTATAAAAAGATGCTCGTTCCATTAGATGGCTCGGAGCTGGCTGAAGTGGTCTTTGCTTATGCAAAAGAACTTGCGGGGAGGCTTAGTCTAGACGTAACTCTACTCCATGTTTGTAGCCCAACGGAGCAAGAATTGGCTCCTATGCACCGATCCTATACCGAGCACATGGCTGGGATTGTAAAGCTCCAGGTAGAAGCGATCCAGAAAAAGGTAGGGATTCAACCAGGAGGTAAAGCAGTAGAAGTGCGAGGTGAATTGGTTGTGGGCTATCCCGCTGAGGAAATCCTTAGCTATGCTGATGAGAACGACATCGACCTCATCCTCATGTCGACCCACGGCCGTTCTGGAATCAGACGTTGGGCCATGGGGAGCGTTGCCGACAAAGTCCTTCGTGCATCAAAGGTCCCAGTTTGGCTGGTTAGAGCGGGGATTCCTGAAGAGGTTGTTTATGATAAATGGCCGAGTAGAACAATACTGGTGCCGCTCGATGGCTCAGAGCTCGCCGAATCGGTGCTTCCCCATGTTGAAGCTGTGGCGAAACAACGAGGTGCTGAGATAGTAGATGTGATCTTGCTCAGGGTTTGCGAACCACCTATCATTTCCTCCGATTACCCAGAGGCAATTATGCCCTTGAGCTGGGAGGAGCATGTAGAGCAGCAAATGGCCTTGTGTAAGCGTGCGAGTGAGAAATACCTGGCAAGTGTGGAGAAGCGGCTTAAGGATGCTGGCCTAAAGGTGCGTTCAGAAGCGCTGGTGGGGAAGCCCCCATTGGGCAACCCCGCAAATGAGATCATTGACTATGCCAATAGAAACCCTTTCAATCTCATTGTCATGGCAACCCACGGGCGCTCTGGAATCAGCCGATGGGCCTACGGCAGTGTCGCCGCGAGAGTCCTGCTAGGGGTCTCCAGCCCGCTCTTTCTGGTGAGGCCACGCTAACCACAGCTGTATTAAGTATAGTGTGGATGGTGAAGTTACATGGCAATAAGTCCCACCAGCGATGATTTGGGAAAATATCAAACAACGGTGATACTTAGGGATGGCTCTACTCTATATCTCCGACCCATCCAGCATGAGGACGAAGAAAAGTTGCTCGCCCTTTTCTACCGCTTGAGCCATCGTACCGTCTATCTCAGATTTCACCACGTCTTAACACAAATGTCAAAAGAAGAGGTGCAACGCTTCTGCGACGTTGATTATAACAACGCCTTCGCCCTGGTAGCAACGATTGGAGAATACGTAGAAGAGAAAATCATTGCTGTGGGACGCTACCATCGACTTCCTGGCGGAGATTCAGCCGAGGTAGCCTTCGTCGTTGAGGATGCGTACCAGGGGAAAGGCATTGCAACTCACCTGCTAGAACAGTTAGCTGTAATAGCCAGGGAAAAAGGTATCCGCCTTTTTGAGGCCGAGGTACTTGGTGAAAACCGTGAAATGATGAGGGTTTTCCTGGACATTGGTTTTCAGATGGAACGAGAGTTGGAATACGGCGTATACCGCGCTGTGTTGAACATCGCTCCAACCCCGTTAGTTGAGGAGAAGTCCGCCGAACGAGAGAGAATCGCCACCATAGCTTCGTTAAGAGCCTTCCTCAACCCCCACTCCATAGCTGTGATTGGCGCCTCACAGAACAAGGCAGCTATTGGCAATATAATCTTCGGCAACCTATTGCGCTGGGGATTTAACGGAGTTGTCTATCCGGTGAACCCAACTACTGAGGTGGTCTCCTCGGTCAAGGCATATCCCTCTGTTCTCGATATACCGGGTGAAGTGGATCTGGCGGTGATCGTTGTTCCAGCGGAAAAGGTCCATCAAGTAGTGGAACAGTGCGGGCGCAAAGGCGTGCATGGCGTTGTTGTTGTATCCGCTGGTTTCGCCGAAAGTGGAGCTGAGGGGATAGCGATGGAGAAAAAACTGGTTGAGACAGCTCGCAGTTATGGAATGCGCCTGGTAGGTCCTAACTGCTTTGGGATTATTAACACGAGCCCCGAGGTCAATATGAATGCTACATTTTCGCTCGTTTATTCTTTCAGCGGCAATATTGCGCTATCGGCACAGAGTGGAGCCCTTGGGCTTGCCATCCTCGAATATGCACAGAGCATGAATATTGGCCTCTCTACTTTTGTCAGCATAGGAAACAGGGCCGACGTATCCAGCAATGACCTGCTGCAGTACTGGCAGCAAGACCCTGCCACTGATGTCATCCTCCTTTATCTCGAATCCTTTGGCAATCCGAGGAAGTTCGCCCGCATTGCCCGCTCGGTGACAGCTATGAAGCCAATAATAGCCCTGAAAAGCGGACGCAGCCCAGCCGGGTCCAGGGCTGCCGCATCGCATACCGGGGCGCTGGCTACTGCCGAAATAGCCTCCGAAGCCCTGTTTAAACAAGCGGGAATTATTCGGGTAGATACGTTAGAGGAACTCTTTGACGCGGCTAATTTGCTATCTCACCAATCCATACCTTCGGGAAGAAGAGTGGCTATTCTTACCAATGGTGGTGGCCCCGGAATCTTGGCCGCTGATGCCTGTGCTGCTAGAGGCCTTGAATTGCCTTCTCTTTCGGCTGAGACCCTTTCCGAAATGAGGAACTTTCTACCACAACAGGCCAGTCTTGCCAACCCCATCGACATGACGGCTCAGGCTACTGCTGAGGAG
>CAZZJX010000167.1:0-4011 GCA_964654845.1 uncultured Dehalococcoidales bacterium | reverse complement strand
ACCCTGGCAGGAGTCTATCCGTGATCATGTTGAATGGTTTCGTAACGAGGGGATGTTGCCCACTCGTAACTAGAATGTGGCAGAATGGACTTCGGCTACTTGACGCTTGAGATCAATTCCACACCACACCTTAAGGGTTGCTTTCCTTGTTCATCTTGAAAGCAATGCCCAGACCAGAGCTGCGATTCCCAGAAGCAGGAAGAAAACCCCTGCACCGATGGCACTCTTCCGGGTCCTTTTCTCTTTGTCAGTCAGCTCGGACCAGGGTTTCTGCTTGACTCCCAGCCTACCAACAACCAGACCCAAGGCAAAACCTACTCCAATACCGGTGGCAAAACCTGCACCCCACATATCTAACGAGCCCCTTTCTTACCAAAATATGCTACGGCTAGAATGGCCAATCCTACACAATTGAAAATGGCGAATGTCAGAGTTGCGGCTCTGCCCCAGCCGGCAACAAATTCATTCACCAGAAGACCAATAGTCCCTATTATCAATAAGATGAAAGCTGTCAACTTGATGGATCGGCTCATATTAATATCTCACGAACACGCATCACTCTTGATCAGGTTCTAAATCTAATCTCATCTGGAGTCACATTCTCTACCACGATATTGACTCCCTCTATTCTTATTTCGCTGCGGCTTTTAGGGAAATACAAATTCCAGGAATATCCCCGATACAAGAATTCCCATCTTACTTGTACGATAGAAAAAACATCTTGGGATGCCATACCAGCGTAAATAATGCGGTCTTTCCCTAATCCTAGTTTATGCATGTCACCGACTGACAATACTACCGTTCTGTCCATTACTCCTCCTTTTCGACTCTAAGTTTTTTATGGATTGCCACTATACATTTAGCATCTTCGCTATTACATCAGCAAGCAATATATACGGTGATGTTCAGTGGGTATAATGATACCTGATTTGTAGCAACTGCAACTGGTATGGTGTCCCTGGAAATCCGAAACTCAGTTTCGTTCAATGATAATTCGGTACGTCACACGGTTCATCAAGAAGTTCAGAGTTTGGGGTATGCTGGCAGAACTACCGTCGGCTCTCTGTACCAGGCACAGCCTAAATAAGCCTACCCGGAAGGTGGAGGATTGGCAAGAATAGGGGTGGGGACAGCCAAGCTAAGCCATGCGGTCACGTGGGTGAAAGTTACAAGGAGGGGCTGTTATAATAGGCTTAAATATGGATACCAATATCGATCTATGGGAGGGGTGGAAACTTCCGAGTACAAGATATCAGGGAAGCAAGCGAAAGCTAGTTCCCTGGATTCACTCGAATGTTCGGAACCTGAATTTCAGGTCGGCGCTGGACATATTTGGAGGAACGGCTGTAGTCAGTTATTTATTTAAATGCATGGGAAAGTGCGTTACATACAATGACTACTTGAGATCGAACTATTACGTTGGCCAAGCGCTTATAGAGAATTCTGCTGTAAGACTGACAGAGGCCGATGTAGAGCACTTGTTATCATTTCATGAGCCACCACGTCGGACATTCGTAAGCGACACATTTGGAGGAAAATACTATACAGATGCAGAAAACCGCTGGATTGATCGTATAGTAGCCAGTATTGAGCAACTTGATGAAATATACTCAGGCGAAGTGCTCGAATATAAAGCCGCTTTGGCGTATTATGCGCTGTCCCAGAGCTGTCTAGTGAAGAGGCCCTTTAATCTTTTTCATAGAAGTAACCTATATTTGAGAACGAGCGAAGTCGCCAGAAGTTTTGGCAATAAGACGACGTGGGATAGGCCCTTTGAGTCATTGTTCAAAAGGTTTGTGGACGAAGTGAATGGTTTCATCTTCTCAAATGGTCAGCACAATATCGCGACCAATCAGGACGGATTCTCACTGGATGACACGAAGTACGACCTGGTATACATTGACCCTCCCTATTTTTCAAAGGACCGGTCACCAGTTGAGTGCGATTATAGTAGGATGTATCACTTCCTGGAAGGACTAGCAAACTATGACTCATGGAGTACCTTGATAGACTACAATAGCCTGAATCTGCACTTCAGAGAGAATGGTTACAGATGGCCAGAGAAGAATAGTATTCTGGACAGGTTTGACAAGCTCTTAGGCAAGCTATCAAAAAGCATAATTGTGCTGTCATACAAATCTCCTGGAATCCCAACGGAGGAAGAGCTTGTCTCCATGATGAGGAAACATAAACGGAATGTTCAGGTTAATAGACTGCCGTATCGATACGCCCTTAGGAAGACTCGAGAGAAAACGAGTAAGGACATCGAATTGTTGATAATCGGGCGGTGACATTTACCGAACCTTAGGTGGACAAAGATCATGCAAGATAATACAGGCGGGTGGCCTAAGAGAATAACCGTTGAACGTAAGATAGTTAACGTTCTGAGTAGGTCGCTATACTCTGATTTCCCTCGAGCGATTCGCGAAGCAGTAAGCAACTCATACGACGCAGACGCCACCGTAGTGAAGATACAGGTTGACCTGAGAAATAGGGAAATAGTGGTTGAAGACAACGGCAACGGCATGTCGGTTGAGCAGTTCGCCAGCTATCTAAGAATAGCGGGTATAAAAGGAGAGGGAGGATTCAGCGAGAAGCTTCGCCGGAAGCGAATCGGGCGTTTTGGGATAGGCTTCCTTGCCGGTTTCCCTTTCTGTGAGAGTATTGAAATAACCAGCAAACGGGAGGGGTCAGAAGCCGGTTTCACGGCTCGAATTCCAACAAGAAGGTTTGTAGAAGATCAGGCAGTGGAAGAAGACGTATCGAGCATTCCGATAGATGGGTATAATGAGCCTTTGCCGGGAAAGGGGCATGAGCATCACACGCGGATTCGCCTGATTGGGTTAACCAAAATCTTTGATGAGTACTGGAGGGAGAGGCCTGAAAAGAAGCGAATCTCAATTGAATCGGAACCTGGGATGAAGCGCCTGAGATGGCAGCTATGTGAGACTCTCCCACTTGACTTCCGGCATAGCTACACCGAGCTAGCAAGAATCCTCGGAAATGAACCGGTTGGCATGGAGGTATCGTTGAATGGGGAAAGATTATACAGAAGCGACCCAGGTGGGCAGGTGGTGGCGAGTTCTGGACAAACATACATTAAACTAGGTAATTTGGAATTCAGATACGCGATTACAACAAACTGGAAGATAATCCATCCTATAGAAGCCAGGGGGTTGAAGGTAAGGTTGAACGGGGTGGGGATTGGCGCGAGGACTTACTTTGATGTCGAAAAGGAATCGCGTGCTTTTAGTAGGTTGAATTGGCTGACGGGTGAGGTCCATGTAATGGCAGGTCTTGATGAGTCTTTAGGATTGACCCGTGACAGTTTCATTTGGACTACAGATTACCAAGGTCTTAAGGATTTCTTTTCTTACGAGGTACTCCTGCGTGCGCATGGACACGTAGAGACTATCGCGAAGGTTGAGAAGGACATAAAAGAGGCGTTTTCCGCAAAGGCAACTGTACCATCAGTTTCAGCTATGGCAGTAATTGACAGAAGCATTAGGCGATTGGAAAGTTCTGGTTTCCAAATTGCGCATAAAACAATACAGGAAGTAGGCGACGCCCAGTACCCAATGATTATTGACAAAAAGGGTAATATGGCTACCGTAATCGATGATTATCGTATGGGTAGTGACGGAAGCCAAGCCGATGAGAGCGGAGTCAGGATTAGGTACAAGGCGTTCGGGAGGAGCGAGAAGTTCGGTGTCCCGGTGAGGCTAGCGGAAGACGGAACCATTGAGCTGAACACCTCTTATCCGGTTTTCTCAAGTAAAAGAAAGGGTGAAATTTTGAGACGTGTGCATTTGCTGCTTTTCCTGGCGAAGGAAGAGTGCAAGAGTGTGGAGGAAATGTATGGTTTCTTGGTTAGGCGCATACGAGAGGAATTCGAATAGCCATATCATCACGACATAAGGAGGAAAACTGTGAGAATAAGAGAAGTGGCAATAAGCGGTTATCGTAGTTTATGGAACGTGTCAATAACTGACCTGGGGGACGGTGTAAATG
>CAZZJX010000166.1:0-4035 GCA_964654845.1 uncultured Dehalococcoidales bacterium | reverse complement strand
TGGGACAGGGCGACATGCACGCCTGGTGCACCCATGTCCTCATCTCCTCCAGCGGATGGCCGTGCCAGTGCATGCCGTTAGCAATAAGGACGGGGTCATTGCGTATCGAGGGATAGCCCAGACCGTGCCTGATACACTCGAATATCTCCCGCATTACCTCATCCTTCACCTGGGGATGCCAGCGGAAGCCAAAGGTGGGATTGGACACACGCACCATCCTGGCTGCCTGCAGGAACGCCGTCGTCAGGTCGGTGCAGGCATCGGAGCCATCCTTATTTACCCCACCCATGGTCCACACCCATGTGCCCACTATGCCCTGCAGCGCCTCAGCACCACCCCTGCCTAAGAAATGGCCCATTTCGTAGGCTCTGATGAGGAACTCTCCTACCAGGTCGAGAGCCTCGTCTTTGGTGAGAGTCTTATCTATATTCACATCCTTGTTGTAATAGGGCCAACCGTAATAGTCAGGACGCGTAGGCCACGCCGACTCGAATTCCTCCAGTCTGGTCCAAGTCTGTATAAAGTGTTGCAGTTGAAGGTATTCCTGGAAGGTCCTCGCCGGCTTCGCCGGCACCCACTCGCATGTTTCGGCAACCCTTAACAGTTCCTCCTTGCGCTTGGCGTCCGGCTCGAAGTTCTCCGCTATTATCCTCGCCAGCCTGGCATAGCGCCTGGCGTGGTTGATGCAACCCTCCAGTGCGATTTGCATCGCCTCCCAGTTTGGCAGCTTCTCATAAAGGTCCAGCTCAGCTCCATCGGGTGTGCCATCCAGTTGATCCTCAGCCTCATCGATCTTTGCCTGGATGTCGTTGATCATATCCTCAAATCCCTTTCCGCCCCCTACTTCCTGGTTCTTGCCGAATATGTATTCATAGTCTTTACCGGCATAGCCATAGCTGCCACCGAAAGGGAACCCCCACATAAGTGCCCCCGTGATGTACTTCCCGATATCCTCAGCCCTGAGAATCTTGAACATCTCCTTTATATGCCCCTGAGTGCCCCAATAGTTGGCGACGTCAGACATTATCTGCAGTGACTCCTCCTCCGGCTCAGGGATGATGATTGGATCGTTGTAGACCTCACCACCGATCATCTGCGCATTGGCATACAGGGTGTTCGGAAGGTTACCCTCGGTAGCCACAAGCTGGGCATGATCGGTGATGAAAACAGTCCTATTTTCCATCATGTAGGCCAGAGCCTTCGCCCTCCTCAGCATGAGGGGGTCACCTTCGTTCGCCTGCCAGCCCTCGGTGTATATCTGCGGGCTTTCCAGGTCGATCTTTAGACCCTGCTCATAAGCCCCTCCTCTTCGCCCCTTTTTCCACACCGCCTTCCTCAGGTAGTCCAGCCGCGGCGATCTCTTCTTCTCTGCCGCCCACCACCATGCCCTTTCCGTCTCAAGCTCATCTACCGACTTATCTGGCGCTGCACTTTGCTTTGCAATTATTTCCGCCATTTACCTTACCTCCTGTTTTTTGCTCACGTCACGGTAATCAGTGTAATCACTACTACACTACCACCAGCTTGTCTAGTTCTCCCCACCCCCCAGGCCAGCATCACTTCATCAATTGCCTTTGGTGACGGCTATACCGCGGATCGAATGCCTCTCCAATATCAGTGTCGATAAGCTCCATCTCTTCATAATACTTACACTTGCTGGCATCCATCTTTATATCTGACATCAAGTTCACTTCACCATCCACCACAAACACCGGCGGATCGCTCTCTATATGAGAACCTATCTTCAAAACGAGACACTGACCGGCGGTAAGTCCGGCAGAAGCGAAAAAGTTCTTACATTTCCCGCATGCTTTCTCGGGTATATACTCCCTCTCTTCTACGGTTTTACCCAACTCTTGCATGTTCAAATAGCCCTGCTTAACCTGATCCCATTCACTCTTTCTCCTCGGCATGCCCCCTCCTTTCCGTTATCTCTATATATATCAAAACTATAATGCTATTTTGAAATAACCATGATGTCTTGTCAATTCTTTCCTATTAGCTAAGCCAATGTTAAATGATTTTATCACAATCTAACTATTCTGGATAAATGTGATGTGAGGTCAAGGCATTAACACTGGTTGTTGGGTTTCCAACTGCTATTCACATTTCCCTTAGACTTGCGGTCTTGTTGCTACTGCCGGCTTAGCTCGACGGACCCGGTCTCCTCCACACAGGTATCCGTACCATATATCCTCTTCTTCCAGCGGACACTACCACCGACCACCCGCAGCGCTCCGGCATAAAGTGCGACCAGATAAAGAAATGAGAATCCAAACGGATGCAGTAGAGTCGAAACAGGCGACTCCTTGAAGCGATTATGCACGAGCCAGCGCATAGTTATAATGGCAACCACCTGAAAAAATATAACGCCCCGTATTTCAATTGGAGTAGCCGTCCAAACCAGAACGTTCCAAAGCGAGTAGAAGGGAGTTAAAAAGAAAATGTAGCCAGCCCCAAGTAACCCTACTAGCCCGAGCCGCGAAACGGCTGCCACTGAATAAAGCGACCTGACAAGCCCCTCCCACATCGCTCCCACGCTCCGGTACATATTGCATGAAACCACCGGCGATAAATCAATTGCCATATGCCGCCCGCCGTGTCGGCAAACCTCCGCGCCCATCCAGACATCTTCAAGTATTCTGGACTTCACCGCCTCATGCCCGCCGATGCGCCAGTATTCCTCCGTAGGGAAAAGCATGAATTGACCGATAGCCAGTGACGGTTTCGGCTTCTTGCAGCGCTGAAGCCACCACAATGGTACCCAGCTCATGATAATAAAGTATATGACTGGAATTGCCATCTTCTGAGGTAGAGAAGTGGTAAGCTGACGGGGAAACCCAGATAACAGCGCAGGCTTTAATCTGAGAGCTAAGGCAAGCACACTGCGTAGCATATGGGGAGCATGAGTGGTATCAGCATCGATAAACAGCAGCCATGAACCTCCAGCCACCTTGGCCAGCTGGTGGCAGGCGAAGGGCTTGCCTGCCCAGCCTTCATCACGAGGTTCGCCCCTGAGCAGTCGGATACGGCTGTCGCTAGATGCCATTTGTTGCACGATGTGAGCCGTATTATCCGAAGAGTCGTCATCCAGCACCAGAATCTCAAAATTGGGATAATCCTGTTTCTTCAGACACTCTAGACAGTTCCCTATATTCGCTTCTTCATCCCTGGCGGGGATAAGGACAGAGATGAGAGGTGCTGGTCCATCTATCGTCCCATTAGTGAGTGGCCTCTTGAGGGATCTCAAATTGAGAACAAGATTAGACACAAAGATAAGGAGGCCTGCGGCTATGACCATCTGATATATCATGCTCTCGTCCTGCGATTGCTAGCTTAGGTTTCTCGCCCCTTTATTTGAAGCCAACCAATCATCCTTCCGTTAAGGCTGGGAATAGTCTGCAACTCACGATAATGCTTCAGTACCAGTATTGCAAGCACACATAGCATGAATAACGTTTCCCAAGGTCTTGCCCCCATTATCGCAAGGCAAGCCAATGAGCCCGCTGCAGCGAGTATCACTGCCCAAGAGTCACTTTGTATGAAAAGGAACCCTAGCACCATAAATACGGCAAATGCCGCCAGTATCTCGTGCTGAGGCAGCGCCAGCATGACACCAAAAGTGATAGCCACCGCTTTACCCCCTTTGAAGCGGAGCAGGGGGGAGAAGGCATGTCCCAATATCGCACTCACTGCGACCGCTAAAACTGCCGGCTCTGATAAATTAGAAAACCAGTGCGCCAGCGCTACGAATGGAACACCTTTCAATATGTCCAAGCCCAATGCAAGGGAACCAAGCTTACGGCCTCCAGATCGGAACACATTGGCAGAACCGGGATTGCCATCTCCGTAATCTCTTATATCTTTACCCAGGCGCCACTGGCCAATCCATACCGAAAATGGGCAGGCACCTAGCCCGAAAGCGCCCAGAGCTAGCAATAGAAAATAGAATAAGTTCCCCATTTGAACACTCGCGATGGAAATAGCTCAGATACCTGGTGATTCTGCGCGTAACATAAACCATAACTCCATTGT
>CAZZJX010000165.1:0-4070 GCA_964654845.1 uncultured Dehalococcoidales bacterium | reverse complement strand
CCACTAATGATCGTGAAAGCATCATCGACACCTTTGTGAGCCTGCCTGAGGTAAAGGAGATGCTGGTAAAGGGGGGCACCAAGGCCAGCGTGCTTGTCACCGGCGACCTGCAGGTAGACCTGAGGCTGGTGGACCATGACAGCTTTGGCTCCCTGCTTCAATATTTCACCGGCTCGAAACAGCATAACATCGTTCTCCGGGAGCGGGGGCATCGGCAAAAGCTAAAGCTGAGCGAATATGGAATCACTGAGCTTCAGACCGGGGTCATGGAGAAATTCACCACCGAGGAAGGCTTCTATGAAAGGCTGGGGCTCCAGTTCATCCCGCCGGAGCTCAGGGAGGGGCAGTGGGAGGTGGAAAGGGCGGAACGAAACGCCATCCCCAGGCTCATCGAGGTTGGTGACATAAAGGGAGATCTCCACGTGCACACCGATTGGAGCGATGGACACGATTCTATTGAGGCGATGGCCCTCGCTGCCAGGGCGAAAGGCTATCAGTATATCGCTATCACCGAGCACTCAGGAGGGCGTGGCGTGGCACGGGGGCTGAATGAAGAGCGACTGAGGAACCAGGTCGCCGAAATCAAAAGGCTGAACGAACAAATGGATGGCTTCCGCATCTTCACTGGAATTGAGGTGGACATTCGTGCCGATGGCAGCCTCGACCTCCCCGATGAGCTGCTTGCCGAGCTGGACATCGTGGTTGCCGCGGTACACTCGGCGATGAACCAGGAACAAGGTAAGATGACGGAACGGGTCCTTCGGGCGATAAGGAATCCTCATGTGGATGTTCTGGCTCATCCCACATGTCGCCTGTTGGGAGATCGTGAACCGATAATGTTGGATATTGAAGCCATTTTTAGCGCTGCCGCTGAGACAGATACGGCGCTGGAGATAAACGCCATGCCCAGCCGCCTTGACCTCAGGGATATCCATGCCTCGCGGGCAAGGGAGCTAGGGGTGAAGCTTATCATCTCCACCGATGCTCACAATACTTCCCACTTGGACTTCATTCGTTTCGGGGTCGGCGTGGCACGGCGTGGCTGGTGTGAAGCGCACCACATATTGAACACCAGACCACTTGAAGAGGTGGAGGCGTTCCTCAGGCGTGGTTAGTGAGGGTGTAATGGAGAACCAGATACAACCTCTTGGCAATATGGAAGTTTCCGAAGATAGCGAGGCGGTTCGCCATCTGAAGGAGGCTATCGCCCAGGGAAAGCACTGGTATATTGCCCTTCTCGAGGCTATCGGGCTGTGGGATAAGACAGAGGAAACCTATAACGGGCGGCACTATCAGTATCTGATCGCCAATGAAGCCTTCGATTGGCTGCTTCTCGCTGAGCGTCTGTTACAGGAGGTCGACCATCTAGTTCTAGAAGAAGAGATTATCGATCTCATCTTCTGCGGCAAAGCCCCTATCCAGATAAGCAGTGAGGAATTTTGGCAGTTCATCGGAGAGGCCAAATACAATGCTCATCTCAATTATTTCTATGGCATCATTGTGGAGGAGGCATTGCTCCTTGCTGTGGAGGAGAAGGTGCGCAAGGAGCAGCATGTCTATGCCCTTGATGGCAATCAGATAACTGAGCTGGCCTATGAGCAAATATATGACGCTACAATGGCGACGTTGCTGCACAGATTTAAGCGGGAAAAAGGATATCCCCAGCGCAAATCTATGGAACTTACCGAGTGCAGGGAGTTCACCTACTGGCTGTTTAAGTATCGGCTGAACAATTGTGATAGGGAGCGTGTTGCCAGCGACACGAAAAGGGGGCTCCAGGAGCTTGAGCGTCAATGGGGTTTCGCAGCGCAGAAGAGGTTGCGGTGACTCTATTTAGGCTTGCGCGCTTGTACCGTTATGCTGGCTATCTTATTCTCTTCGGGTGATTCACTCCCACAACAGGTATCCTCACCACAGACCGGCGAGTCAACGCCATCGACCTTCAACTCAATAAAGCCAGCGGCGCGTATCTTCTCCAGGTAACCCTGCTCGTCTAGAGCCCCAGCCACGCAGCAAGCCCATTGTTCGAGGCTATCCCTAATCTGCGCCGGTAGCTCGCCGTGGGTCACGATGTCCGATACGCATAGCCTTCCCCCGGGCTTGAGTACTCGGAAAATCTCCCGAAACACAGCGTCCTTGTCCGGCGATAAGTTAATAACACAGTTGGAGATAACCATATCCACTGAGTCGCTCTCAACGGGCATGTGCTCCATCTCCCCCAGGCGAAACTCCACGTTGTCCAACAAGAGCTTCTCAGCGTTTGCTCTTGCCAGTCGGACCATGTCTGAAGTCATATCTAATCCGATGACTTTCCCCTTCGGGCCAACCCGTTGTGCTGCCAGAAAGCAGTCCAGCCCCCCTCCACTTCCGAGGTCAAGAACCACTTCCTTCTCCTTCAGCTCTGCTAGGGCGACGGGATTGCCGCAGCCCAGCGAAGGTATGTTCGCTGCTATGGACTCCAGTTCTTCTTCGGAGTACAGCGTCTGGGTGCGAGTCACTTCAACGGCACTTGGGCTACAACAGCTTGAGGCGTCTTCCTTGGGCGCTGCACAGCAGGAAGTCGTATGCTGCCGCGCAAACTCAGCGTAGAGCTTGCGCACGGCTTCCTTGATTTCTTGGGCGTTCTTTTCTTCCACTGCTATTCCTCCTCACGTTCTTCTCTGTCTTTGTCTGATGTCGCTGTTGCCTCCACTATATAGGGCAGGGCCTTGTTCCAGGCCTCGGCGGCCGCTGTATAGGACTCCAGCCCCTTATAAGTAAGTGCGTAGACCTTTCGCTCCCTGCCTCCTTTTGACTCGGTATTGCACTCAATATAGCCGCTCTCAAGTAGCTGGTGCAATGTGGGGTAAATCATGGCGTCGCTGGGCTGGCAGCAGCCGGAGCAAGCCCTTGCGATGAACTTGCCTAGCTCGTAGCCATGCATTGGTTTTTGCCTTAGGGCGTGGAGGAGAAAGAAGCGATACATGCTTCTGCTGATCAGCTTCTCCCAATATCCGACATCATCCATCGTCACAATAATATATAGGTTCCCTATACCTAGCTTACCTATATATTAATATAAATTGGGTAAAATGTCAATACGTCTATCTGGTGGCCTTTGGGTACTAGCTCAGTTCGGCAAGCCGCTCTCTCAGCCTTTCCGACCTCGTGGTGTATTCCTCGAGCCTCTGCCTTTCCCGGCTGACGATGTGAGCTGGTGCCTTGGAAAGGAATTGTTCGTCTTTCAGCCTGGACTCCAACCGTGTGATTTCGGCCTGGTTTTCCTCGATTTCTCTGCCAAGGCGCTGTCTTTCGGCATCAAGGTCGATCATACCAGCCATAGGGATGATTACCTCAGCCCCGGTCAGCACCAGGGTCTTGGCCTTATCGGGCCTAGCATCTTTAGTACCGATGATAGTGAGCGGTCTTACCCGGGCAAGGGTTTCGATGGTGCGGACTTGACTTTCGATAGTGAGCTTCGCATCATGTGGCACAATCAATGCCTCGATCCACTTCGATTGTTCCACCTTGAACTCGGCGCGCTCATTTCTGATCGCCCGAACCACATCGATAACTAACTCCATCTGCTTCTCCGCCTCGGCATCTATGGCTTTTACATCAGCGGTGGGATATGGAGCGATCATTATGGATTCCGCCATTTCATCATCGAGGCGTGCCTTGAGGTTCTGCCATATTTCCTCAGTAACAAAGGGCATAAAGGGATGAAGCAATCGCAATGAGGTCTCCAGGACAAAGGCGAGAACAGGCATTGGAGAGGGGGATTCATTAAGGCGAAGCTTCGCCATCTCGATGTGCCAGTCGCAGAACTCGCCCCACAGGAAGTCATGTATCTGCCTCTCAGCCTCGCCAAATTGGAAGTCATCCATCAGCTTGGTCACTGCGGTTACAAGATGGCTGAGGCGACTCAGAATCCAGCGGTCCTCCAGAGGCAAACTAGCTCTTTGGATTTCACCGACCCTAATTCCCTGTTCCATGTTGCCCAATACGAATCGGGCGGCATTCCATAGCTTGTTGGCGAAGTTGCGGGCCGCTTCCAGCTTTTGGCTGCTCAGCCTTATATCGTTCCCTGG
>CAZZJX010000164.1:0-4070 GCA_964654845.1 uncultured Dehalococcoidales bacterium | reverse complement strand
GCATTGAGGGACCGGTTGAAAGCATCGTTGATCGGTTCACCGGCCAGAAAGCACCACATGCCGCGTGCTGCGCCTTCGATGTAGGTAGTCAGTAAAGCAGAGCGGGGTTGAGCCGGATTATCGACGTACACCCTGCCGGGGTAGATTCCTTCCAATACAGCAGTGCACATTGGCTGGCTCTGCATAAGGCGCTGGAAAAGGGGCTCAATCTTGGAAGCTTGGTCGATGGGTAGTGGTTGCATCATGCTATTCTCCTTGGATAGACGTCACCGCCTCATTCTGAAACATTGTACTCGATGGCCCCGGAATCCGACAACAGAGACAGGTCGCATGCCCTGAATTCTGTTCAATGAGGTGTCCTTCATTGTTAGGTGGGCTACAGTACGATTGTTGTAGCTGTCAGTGTGAACGGCAACAGATTTGCCATTTGTTCGATATATGTAGGTAGACCATGATGTATGATACAATCTAGCCACAGATGTGCCGGACAGGCTCGGAGTGGCAGAAATGAAGTATGTCGAAGTCCTGAAAGATCTGATTTCCATTGACACCAGCGTGCCGCCAGGCCTGAACTACGACAAGGCAATTGATTACCTTGAGCCCTTGTTCAAAGAGTTAGGCTTCGTAACCCACAGGGTCATCATTCCTGCCGAACATGCGGAAGGAAGAGAAGGAAGGATCAATCTCATTTGTCACCGACGGGAGAAAGGTAAGCCGCGCCTGATTCTCTATGGTCATATTGACGTTGTTCCAGCCGAAGGCTGGGAGGCTTTCGAACCAAGAGTGGCAAACGGGAAGGTGTATGGTCGAGGAGCCGCTGACATGAAGGGGAGTATCGTCGCTCTTCTTCTGGCTATGGAATCTCTAAAAGGTAAACACCTTGACTTCGACGTTTCAGTGATGTTAACAACCGACGAAGAGTTTAGTCAGGCCAGCCAGCTCCATTACCTTGCCCAGTACTTGGAACCTATTTCTGGTGCTCATTTCCTTAATCTTGATTCTAGCTTCGGATTTGTTTCTATTGCCGGGCTTGGGGCATTGCATGTTGATATCAAAGTCAAAGGTAAATCGGTGCACTCTGGATTGTCTCATCTTGGGGAGAATGCCGTTGAGAAGGCGAGCCTCTTAATGAAGGCATTACTGGATCTGAAGCACAGAATAGAAGAGAGAGAATCCGATGTTCCCACTCACCCGAATACCGGGCTCAAGCGGATGGTAGCCAGGTTGAATATTAATATGGTAAAGGGAGGCATCAAAGTCAATATTATCCCGGATGAGTGCTTGATATCAGTGGACCGGAGGTTGATCCCTGAAGAAACTATAGAGGATGCCAGAAAAGAGTTACTCGACACAATGGCTTCTGTTCAGGGCGTCACCTGGGAACTGGAGCGTGTGTTTAGCATCCCAACTGTGCCCCCCAATAATGATCCAATTGTAGACAGGCTGGCAGATATCATCCGCGATACTATCGGTGAAGGTAATAAGTTTGGAGAGATGGGATCAGGGGACTTTTTACACATAGTTGCTTCGTGGGGAGGTAATGTCTTTGGTATGGGTGTGATACGCCCTGAATGCAGTATACATGGTAAAGAGGAATTTGTTTATCTGCGGGACATCGAGGACGCAGCCAAGATCCTGGCGCGGTTTCTGCTGGCTTAGAATTGAGCGCTTAATATCAGGGCAAAAGGCATGTCAATTACAGGAAAGTAAGCGGCTCAGCCAACGCCAAAGAATACCGGAACGTGAAATTGCACAAAAGCCTGTCTTGTTACCTCTGGCACAGCGATTGCTCGGACTGTTGCTCACAACTCCGCAGCATGCCGTCGATATCGCACGAGGGAGGCTCTTGAAAGCCTGCCAGGCAGTTGATATTATGGTGCTTTGAGCCTGCACGGGAGCGAATACATGGTAACCGTGAACACTGAGAGTCTTGGGGAGACAATTGATGCTGTAAATGATGCATTGTTCTACCGGCGACGCTTGACAGAGCGCAATCGTACAGAGCTAGCTGGGTGGATAGCACAGAGGCGTGGCAAACCAGGTTCATACGCCGGGATGTTCGCGCCAATGGATGAGGACCTATGTCATGGTGTCAGGGTGTACACCGGAGAGCTAGTCAAGTCCGGTGCAGCGATCGGTCACATTCTTGGTGAGGAGACATGTCGGGCGCTCATTCTTCTGGATGTACGGGATAACACGATCAGGGAGGCGCTGGAGCAGGCAAACGGTGGTATGCTCCGTCGGCTCAGGCAGACTGAGGCCAGCGGCAAGGTGCATGGAATGTACTGCTGTGGGATTTGCTCGGTGGCATATTGGCGTAATGTTATGGTTGAAGGCCTCGATAGAAATGAAGAGCGACTCACAGCAGGCATGGTAGCCTTGAGAGCCCACCGCACCGATGATGGCCGCTGGAGGCGGTTTCCATTCTATTACACGTTGCTGGCGCTCAGCGAGATGAACCTCAGGCCGGCTCTGGATGAGATGCGATATGCTGCACCGCTGCTGGAGCGCTACGTGAAAAAGAAGGTCCTGGATAGTAGGTTCTCTGAACGAAGGCACATTATCTGCGAGCGAATCCTAGCCAAATGCTGATCTGCAGTCTCAAGCAACGTAGGTCGCGAATGCGCAGATATTGAGACATAATCTTCTCATCGTCCGAAGTTTGAAAGAATGATATCGAATAGGGAATCCGCTCTAAAACTCGTTAGAAAGATACTCGCAGCTGATTTTGCCTGCGAAGAGAGCGACTTCGATAAAGAAGGCATAGCTTTTCGCGTTGCTAAAGAGCTTGAGGGTGCAAGGCGATTTCCTCTACCGGAGAAATTCCTGGCTGTAGTGACAATGGGCAGAGGCGTGGTGGTCAGTTGCAGCGCTGACAGGATGCATTGGGCACGAACCAATCTGAAAAGTCGTTCGCCCGAAGCATTGTTTTATGCATTAGCCATAGCGCGTATGGAGAAATATGTTGCCCGTGATCATCAGACTATGTTCGGGCCGGAGTTAAAATACATCTGCACACAGGATAGTCTCCAACCTTACCACCTTGATGGGGAGGTAGGAATAGACCTGATTCAAGAAGAGAGCATAAAACGATTATACGGGAATAATATGTTTCCGAATGCTCTTGGACGCCGGTATGATCCACAGCGACCAAGATTGCTTGGTTGCTCGGCTAAGCATGATGGGGTGACGGTAGGTCTGGCAACAGCAAGCGCAGATTCAGATTCCATGTGGCAGGTTGGCATAGATATACTCCCTGACTACCGCGACCGCGGTATCGGAAAGGCTCTAGTCAGCCAATTGACTGAAGCGCTATTCAAGATAGAGAAACTGCCCTATTATTCGACTGGCATATCCAACATTTCGTCAAGAAGGACAGCCATCTCCGTAGGGTATCGACCGGAGTGGGTAGAGATATTATCGAAAGAGAGATCAGAAGTCTATTTAAGGGAACAGCGTTCGGACTGAGATTCAAGCTATGACAAAAGGGCGGGTTGTTCGTCTTCACGCTACAAGAATCTGAGTCGTCCGGCTGGGGCAACAGAAACCCGGAATGATTAAGCCATGTTTGGTAACGACCTGCTAGACACGTAGGGTGAGTAGCGGACTCTGGAGAAATATTCTGGGGCAATTGGATTTCTGGGGAGCCACGAACAAATGAAGGTGTACCTGGAGTCTGGGGAGGCAATAAAGTTGGAGAAACCAGCATTTAACCTGCTCGGCCGATTGCACAATTGTCAGAATTGTCTAATGCAAAGAGCACCGGCCTTCGTTCCTAGGATGAGCCCGATACCCCGTCCGGTAGTGTCCGAGATGGTCTGAGACAGTTACTTTGGTGCCCGTCCTACAATTGGTCACAGCCAACCACAACTGACACCGTCCGTGAGGAGCGGTGCGAGGAGCATCAAAACAAGATGGGAACTCAAAGTGTCCTAGGCTGTCCTAAATTGGGATCTCCGCGCTCACGGTCGTCCCTTCGCCTAGCTCTGACTCTATCATTAGCTTGCCACCGATGAGTCGGGCTCGCTCCTGCATCCCGGTAAGCCCGAGCTTACCAACAGCGGCCAGGT
>CAZZJX010000163.1:0-4102 GCA_964654845.1 uncultured Dehalococcoidales bacterium | reverse complement strand
GCTCGTAGAGGGCCTCAGCCTCGGCAGGCGGCGCCGCGTCGGTGAAGCTGGGGCGCCTTCCTTTTTTAGTGTCGGCGAGCAAGGTGAATTGACTCACCACCAAAAGCTCACCCAGGGTGTCGAGAATGGAAAGATTGAATCTGCCTTCGCTATCAGGGAAAATGCGCAGATTTACCGTTTTCTCCGCCAGATAATGGGCATCGCTATCCGAGTCCTTACTGGAGATACCCAAAAACACCACCAATCCATGACCAATTCGCCCCACAACCTCATTATCGATGCTTACCGAAGCTTTGCTCACCCTTTGCAGCAGTGCCTTCACCAGCTTCCGCTCCAATCTTTGTCATATTGTCATACTTGCATGATTAAAATTCCAGGGGATATAAAAAAAACACGCTGAGCCTTATCCTCGATTTTGGGGTAAATGCTCACCAGTTCCTGATAGTATCTTATCTTTTTCTGGAAGCTGAAGTGGCAGAAGCTATATTTGTGTAGACGACTATAAGCTACTTTTTCTGCTCACCCTTTGAAGCGGTTTCTTGATCCTTCTTCTTAACAGGTGGTTTCGGTTTATCGGTGGGCTTCTCTTTATCCCGTGAAGCAGAGCCTTGATACCCTCTGCCATGGTCGGTTGAGTAAAAGCCGCTTCCCTTGAAAATGACAGGCACCGAATTGATAACGCGGTGTGCTTTTCCATGGCACCGTGGGCAAATACTTGCTGGTTCATCATCAAACCTCTGTCTTATCTCAAAGTGGAAATGGCAAAGCCCACATTCATACTCGTAGATTGGCATTCATAACTCCGCACTTGCTATTCTATCGCTTCTTTGGCTTTGTGGCAAGTTTTACGCTCGCTCGGCATTTTTATCCGTCACCTGTTCCCCGGTTGCCCCTGTCATTGCATAGGGTGGGACCAAACTCTCCCACACAAGGCTTCCTACAAATGTAGTTGCCCATCCTTCTTTGAAGGATTGGGCCAGTTTCGCCTGATGAATCAGGCAACTACAGAAATGAGGGCTGCTGTGAGAAGTAGGATGGGTGAAATAAGACGGAACCCACCTTCACATACTACACTCCGGCGATGAACGGTAGAGTCCTGATTGACTCCTAAATGTGATGGTTCAAGAAAATGGATTCAACATAATATTGACAAATGATATTTAGTGTGATATCCTGTTTGTTTAGCCAATGAGAACCCCAATTTCTCTCTTAATTCCTCAATATCATTAGCTTACCTTAATGGTTCAATGCGGGGGAACTATTGCCTTTTTCGGGAGATTGAATATGCTTTCTATATTTGAAACGCCTCGAGAAACGCCACCAAGGAAGTCCTATTCCAAGATACCCCAGATTTTAGAGATGCCACACCTCATCCAGACCCAGCTAAGCTCCTTCCGTCGGTTTATGGAGGAGGGCTTAAAGGAGCTACTTGACGAAATCTCGCCCATCAAGGACTTTGCCGGGACGAGGCTTGAGCTTCACTTCCTGGATTACAAATTCCGAAATCCAAAAGATCCTGAGTGTTTACAGTGTGGTGCCTGGAGTGATACGCCTCAAACAAGGTTCTGCCGTCTGTGCCCCAGTAACGTAAACCCCAAGCACTCTGAGGAGGAGTGCCGTAATGGCGACATGACCTATTCCGCCCCACTATATGTCAGGGTGCACCTATTGATCAAAGAGACCGGAGAAATCAAGGAGCAGGACATATTCATGGGTGATCTCCCTTTGATGACGTCAAATGGGGTCTTCATTATCAACGGGGTGGAAAGGGTGGTGGTAAGCCAGCTAATCCGCTCGCCCGGTGTTTACTTCACCAGGGAGGAGGATGTTTCCAGCGGGCGCTGGCTCTGCTATGCCAAACTGATTCCAGAGAGAGGTACCAGGCTAGAGTTTGAGACCAGTAGCAAAGATGCGATCTCAGTCAAAGTCAATGGAAAAAGGAAGATCCCCATTACAACTGTGCTGCGCGCCATAGGCTATGGCGATGATGAAAAGCTTGTGGAGCTCTTTAAGGGTGTTAATTGGTCCACGAGGCACGATTATATTCAGGCAACCATGGAACGCGATGCCGCCGTCAGGAACGAGAAAGATGCTCTGATCGAGTTCTATAAGCGCCTCAGGCCGGGCGACCCGCTAAACGTAGAAAACGCTCGAAACCTGATAAAAAACCTGCTATTCAATTCCCGGCGCTATAATCTGGGCAAGGTTGGTCGCTACAAGCTGAACAAGAGGCTGGGGCTCGATGTACCCTTGTCCGAAGGGGTACTTACCAAGGAAGACCTGATCGAGATCGTGCGGCATGTCATAATGGTAAACAACGGTGACGATTCCCCCGACGACATCGACCATCTGGGGAATCGGCGGGTGAGGACTGCTGGTGAGCTACTACAGAATCAGTTCCGTATTGCCATGCTGCGCATGGAGCGAGTTATCAAGGAGCGTATGAGTATTGTCGATATCGAATCAGTGACTCCCAGCGTCCTAATTAACGTTCATCCCGTAGTAGCAGCAATGAGGGAATTCTTCGGCGCTTCTCAACTCTCCCAGTTTATGGACCAAACCAATCCACTGGGAGAGCTAACCCATAAGCGGCGGATCTCTTGCCTGGGGCCTGGGGGCTTGTTGCGTGAGAGGGCTGGCTTCGAGGTGCGGGATGTTCATCATTCCCACTACGGCAGGATATGCCCCATTGAGACCCCAGAGGGGCCAAACATTGGCCTTATTAACTCCCTTGCCACCTATAGTAAGGTAAACGATTATGGACTTATCGAGACATCCTACCGCCATGTTATCAGGGAGCTGCCTGGTAATTCAGAGAACCTGGTAAGCAGGACGGTGACGGAGGCGGTGCTCGATGATAGCGGGCATCCGCTGGTGAAACCAGGCACCTTGGTCACCCCAAAGATTGCGCAGCGGCTTTCTGGCCTGCCCGAAAGGGTAATCAAGATTGTGCCCTTCGTTCACAGTGATATCGTTTATCTCTCTGCGGATGAAGAGGAGAAGTATATCATCGCCCAGGTCAGTGAGCCCCTAGACGAGAGGAATCAGTTTATCAATGAAAGGATAGAAGTGAGACAGGGGGGCAAGTTCTCTGAGGTGCTGCCAGAAAAGGTGGACCTCATGGATGTGTCACCGAAGCAGATAGTTAGCGTTTCCAGTGCCCTTATCCCCTTCTTGGAGCATGATGACGCTAACCGCGCACTCATGGGTTCGAACATGCAGCGCCAGTCAGTGCCTTTGATCTGTCCCGAGTCACCCCTTATCGGCACCGGCATGGAGAGGCAAGCAGCCTGTGACAGCGGACAGGTTATCCTCTCCAAGAGCGATGGCGTGGTGACCTCGATTGAGGCAACAAAGATTGTGGTTCAAGATAATAGTGGGGAGGAAGAGGTCTACCCATTGAGAAAGTTCGCCCGCTCTAATCAAGGAACCTGCATCAACCAGCGGCCTCTGGTCTCTAAGGGCGACTTAGTAGTACAGGGGCAGGCATTGGCCGATGGCCCCGCTACAGATCAAGGGGAGCTCGCATTAGGACAAAACGTCCTTTGTGCCTTCATGAGCTGGGAGGGCTATAACTTCGAGGATGCGGTGGTCATCAGTGAGAGCTTGGTTAGGGAGGACAAATTCACATCGATTCACATCGAGAAACACGAGTCCGAGGCTAGGGATACAAAACTGGGGCCTGAGGAGATCACCAGAGATATACCCAATGTTGGTGAGGAAAGCCTTAGGAATCTTGATGAGGATGGCATTGTTCGGACAGGCGCTGAGGTGAAGCCTGGGGATATCCTGGTGGGCAAAATCACACCTAAAGGAGAAACAGAGCTTAGTGCTGAAGAGAAGCTCCTCAGAGCTATCTTCGGTGAAAAAGCTAGAGATGTTAAGGACTCTTCACTGAGGGTACCTCACGGAGAGTGGGGCACAGTTATAGGTGTTAGGATTTTCGCCAGGAAATCTGATGATGATCTTCCTCTTGGGGTCAAGAGAAGGGAATCTGGTACCGATCTTCCTCCAGGGGTAAATAAACTGGTAAGAGTTTGGGTAGCGCAAAAAAGGAAAATATCGGAGGGGGACAAGATGGCGGGGCGGCACGGCAATAAAG
>CAZZJX010000162.1:819-4105 GCA_964654845.1 uncultured Dehalococcoidales bacterium | reverse complement strand
GCCTCCCCGGGGGCACCTTGCCCACCCGTCTGGTGGCTATCAAAGGCAGGGGCAAAGTAAACCAACTGGCTAACCAACTGCGCAAGGGATCGCCCATGGTCATAGGGCGGATCGAGAAAGACCTCCTGCTACTCGACCCTCGTACCATCCTCCCTGGAGAAGAGGAGGCCCTGCTGAGCCGCCTGCGTAATCTGGCATTATCCTGAGTGTTTAGATATGGCTGAAATATGCCAGCGTCTCTATTGTCCCAATGACCTTACTCAAGTTGGGGTTCTTTCTGCGCAGGCCCAATGGCTTTTTTGTAGTAGGAATTACGTTTACAGGCCTCCATGCAGAGCCTGCAATTGTTGCACTTTTGGGTGCTTCGCTCGATGGCGCCGTCTCCCCCGCTAGCGATAGCACCAACAGGACATGCATCGACACAGTAGGCAAAGCTGCACCGGCGGCAGTATCGCCTCTTCCATAGCCACCAGTAGAACTCGAAGTAAATGTGATAAAGCAGCACTACGATAGCAGAGAAGAAAAGGATATCGTGAATGAACAAGGATATATAGAATACGTCGGATGATGCCATCCCTTTCAGAAACCACTGTATCATACCCGTCAGTGCGAAAAGGAGGTAACCCACCGATATCAATAGCTTGTGTCTCCTTCTCCAGGTGTTGAGAACATATGGCGCTACAGAGGCACTTTTATTCCAGACTGCGGCTTCCCGCAGCCACTGCCGAGCGGCCTTGCGGTTGAGCAGGGCATATACAACAGGAGCGCCTACCAGGATCACCGCCCCAATGCGGTGAAAAAGGCGAGTCCAGCCACCGGAAGCCAATCCAGAGAAGAACGGGGTATATATAATCAGACCGGTAATTAACATGGTGAGGAACGCCCCGGCCACTACCCAGTGAAATATACGCCTGCTGCTTTTTCGACTTGTTTCACCGATGTTCTTGCTGGTCATAACCAATATCCTCTTTTTGCTGTCGCAATTAATAATATATCAGGAGATAGGGTCTGTATGCGACTTTTGTTCCATTTGGGAGGCGAGGGCGGAAAGGGGAGGGATTGATACGGAAACGGATGCTAGGACGTCTTCGCCTCGCCTAGCGAACAAAGGTATAGGAGGCTATAGCGCTTTGCCTATAGCTGTTTGACTTGTGGGCGCCGATATTGTAGGTCGGTGGTAAAATGATCGATCCCACCTTTAGTAGGTTTATATTGGTGCCTCAATCGTTACCGTGGTGCCCTTGCCGGGCTCAGATTCCACCTTGGCGCTACCGCCAAGCAACCGGGCTCGTTCTTGCATCCCCGCCAGACCCAGCTTGCCCTTCCTTGCTAGATCGCCTGCTAACATTGGGGGGTCAAACCCATTGCCATTATCCTTGATGGTTATCCTGGTTTTTTTTTCGTCGAATTCTACCATGACCTCAGCACTAGTTGCCTGAGAATGCCGCCAGACATTGCTTAGTGCCTCCTGGGCGATACGGAACAGCATTAGCTCCACATCAGCGGAGAGTCGTCGTCCGGCGCCATGTACGCTGACGTCTATAGCTATCCCTGAGTTTGTGCTCATGTTGGAGGCCAGCCATTCCAGCGCTGGCAGCAGGCCCAGGCGATCCAGTGTGGGGGGCCGCAGATCCTGGCTCAAGCGCCGCACACCCTCCATTATGTTATTGGTCTGCTGCCGCAGGTTCTCCAGGAGGTCTCTTTTGTCCTTCGACAGCCCCTTGGTACTGGAGGCGAGGTCGTCTAGCTGCCGGGAGAGGACGACCAGGGCCTGGCTGGTGTCATCGTGAAGCTCCCGGGCAATGCGCTTTCTTTCCTCTTCCTGAGCCCTGGTAACCTGCCCCAGGTAGAAGTGCAGGTTCTCCTTCATTCGTTTTTCTTCGGTCATATCCCTAGCGATATGCTGAAACTCTACAAGTTGACCATTCTTGAACACAGGGCTGGTGGACAACTGAATGGACACTTCAGACTTGTCCTTTCTAATCAGTGTCGCTTCTGAGAGGCGGCCCATTGCTTCGCTTTTGAGCATCGGGTCTTCGATATCCTTGATACTGCCTAGACAGCCCTCTGCGAGCAGGTAGCTCGCCTTTATGCTTCCTAACTCCTCCAGGGCATATCCTGTAAGCCTGACAAAGGCCTCATTGGCTGCAACGATGTTTTCCTGCAAATCATGAAGCCAGATAGCATCATGGGCGTTCTCAAATAGCTGCCGGTACCTTTCCTCAGACGCCCGTAGTTGCTCGGCGACTTCCCGCTCCTGTTCATAGAGATGTGCATTCTCAATAGCAACGCCAACCTGATTGCCGATGGCGGTGACCAACTCTAATTCTTCTGGACGAACGTGGCGCTGGTTGCGTGCAGCGAGACAAAGGGTGCCCATAACATTCCCTTTGGATTTCAGGGGCACGATGAGCTGAGATCGTATCCGCTCCCTCCCCACTGCCATATCGGTAGTGCTGGGCTCCTCGGAGACATCCTTCACATATAGTGGTTCACCCGTCTTAGCCACTCTGCTGTTGAAGTCCTCCCCCAGTTTGAACCTGCCTACCTCTCGGACAAACTCCGCTGATACCCCTCGGTGAGCGGCAAGAGCGAGCTCGCCAGCTTTTTCATCCAGGAGAAATACTAGGGCAGCATCAACGCTCATGACATCTATAACGCTGTCAATGCTGCTCTTCAAGACCTGACCCAACTCTAGAGACTGGGAGATCACGCTTGAGGTCTGGTTGAGGGCAGCAAGCTGGGTGCGGCGCTCCCGCTCTCTGCGCAGCGATTGGAAGGCAATGACCAGCACGTTGCCAACAATGAAAACGGCCGCCGTCTCAAAAATGGCATCCGTAGGGGATGGCGAGATGAATATAGCACGGGGGAGCATACAAACGAGAGCAGCAAGCGAAATGAGCAGGGCGCCCCTTCTCCCGAAAAGGAAACCAGCCCAGACTATAGGTGCCAGAAAGAGGATTCTCTCGAGAGCGTGTCGCTCCAGGCCGAGGGTGGTCGTCAGTTGGGTGAGAAAGGCTGGGTGCTTTAGGATCTCCCCATAGTGGATAAGAGTAATAAGCACCAGAATGGCGACGATAAGCCAGAAACCCGACCTACGAACAACTATTTTCAGCCAGCTTGTCGAAAGTCGCCCAAACACTTCAACACCCCATACACTCCGGCGCAGCAATCTTCACGGTACATCGTCGAGAGTGACCCAGCCCTCTTTCAAAGCGCGTATGACGGCCTCAGTTCGGGAACCGACCTGTAGCTTGTTGAAGATATGCCCCAGATGGCCCTGAAT
>CAZZJX010000162.1:0-809 GCA_964654845.1 uncultured Dehalococcoidales bacterium | reverse complement strand
CCGTTGGCTGAGCACATCCACTGACTCCTCTTTGGTGGGCTTGCCAGAACTGGGCACAAAACGGTTTAGAACTTTGCGGGCAATCGCGGGATGAAGCACCGACTCTCCGGCGTATACCGATCGGACGGCATCGATGAGTTCGCGGCCGCGAACGCTTTTTAGCAGATAGCCAGCAGCCCCTGCTTCCAGCAGGCTGAAGATAAACTGGTCATCGTCATACGCGGTAAGGATCAGCACGGTTATGTCAGGGCAAAGCGCCTTGATTTGCCTGGTGGCTTCGATACCGTCGATGTTGGGCATGGCGATGTCGATTATGGCAACATCGGGTTTGAGATTGGTAGCCAGCCTTACAGCCTCCTCCCCGTCGCCGGCTTCAGCCACCACCTCTAGCCTCTGGTCCTGCTCCAGAATCCGGCGAGTGCCCTCCCGCACTACTGCATGGTCATCAGCAATTAGAATCTTGATCTTGGCCAAATCGCTTCTCCTTAGCTACTGCCATTATAACATACTTGTTCTTGGCTGGACTCAAGCACAAATGCTGACTAGACCAAGTAGATTCGCTCAAGTATTCGCTGTCCCAGCTAGGCATAAATGCTCATCGATGCTCAGTCTATCAGGTGTTTTCGGCGACCAGAAACAGGCATCATAGCGGAAGCCAGTTTTGCCATGAGCGTGGTAGCATGATATTGGAAGTAAGAGGGATGACAAGCATGGAAGAAAAATCTCTTCGATTTAATCCAACTCTTATTCCAGTAGGCCAAATGGTAGCCCTGGGGCTTTTAAGCCGAGGCAGGGCCTAGAGAGGGGGT
>CAZZJX010000161.1:0-4143 GCA_964654845.1 uncultured Dehalococcoidales bacterium | reverse complement strand
GTCCATCACCGCCTCCAGGGCACGAATGGGATCGATCTCAGTTACCACCACATGAGCACCCAGCCCCCTTGCCCGCATTGTGATTCCCCTTCCACACCACCCGTAACCGCAAACTACCACCTTCTTTCCTGCCCACAGGATATTGGTGGCTCTGGTGATGCCATCGATGGTGCTCTGACCTGTGCCGTAGCGGTTATCGAAGAAGTGCTTGGTATCTGCATCGTTCACCGCGATGATGGGGTATTTCAGTTTGCCTTCCTTCTCCATACTCCTGAGTCTGATAACTCCTGTGGTGGTCTCTTCAGTGCCACCGATAATAGTGTCAACGAGTTCGGTGCGCTTCTTGTGGATTGTTGATACTAGGTCAGCACCGTCGTCCAGCGTGATTTGAGGCTTGTGGTCGAGGGCGGCATTGATATGTCCATAATAGGTGTCAGTGTCCTCCCCCTTTATAGCATAGACCGGGATGCCATATTCTGTAACCAGTGCCGCGGTTACATCGTCCTGGGTGGAGAGGGGGTTCGAGGCACAAAGCGCCAGCTCAGCGCCGCCCTCCTTAAAGACGAGCGCCAGGTTCGCCGTCTCAGTGGTGACGTGCAGGCAGCCTGATAAGCGCACCCCCTTCAGGGGCTTTTCACGGGCAAAGCGCTCCCCAATTAGCTTGAGCACAGGCATCTCCCGGGATGCCCACTCAATGCGCAGTAGCCCCTGTGGGGCGAGGGATGGGTCTTTAATATCGCTGTTAATAGTTGTCTTCTGACTCAAGCTGAACTCCTTTCGTGGTCATCAAAGGTCTCCTTGCATCTGTGCTTCAGTAACTATTCAAACCAATTTGAAATTGCCCTTTCACCTGAACTGTTCGGCCACCCAGTCGGGTATATCCAATGTGCCCAGCAGGATCGGTTTTTGATGGCAATCGCTACCCCCGGTCATTACTAGGCTGTGCTTTTTAGCAAACTCGATGTAGTGGGCTGTGGTCTTTTCATCATGTCTTGAATGCCAGCACTCGACGCCATCGATGTATTCTAGCATATATTCTTCGATTATGTTTGTCTGCTGGTCCAAATCAGTCGTTATGTTTACCAGAGATGTCCCGTGCGGGTCATTGGGGTGTGCGTGCACCAGTATGCCTCCGGCGCTCCTGATAAGCCTCGATGCCTCGGCGAGTGAAAGGGGATACTTGGCTACATTGCATTTAACTAGATACTTATCGAATGCCTCTTTATTATCCCTGACAATGCCTTTTTCTATCAGGTAGTTGGCTATATGGGGTCGACCTAATACGCCATCGACTTTGGCCTGTATATTGTCCAGGTCTTTCTCGGTGAACCTTTCAATGCCCTGTTTGTCGAACTCAGCATTCAGTTTCTCCAGGATTTGACGTGCTCTTGCTTCTCTATGCTCTCGCATTACTTGAAGTTTGCTTATTAGTTCTTGATTGCCAATATCATACCGATATCCCAGGAAATCCAGGGAGATAGCCTTGTCAAGATAGGGGAATGTCACATTCAATTCTACGCCGGTTATGTAGGAGATGCTATGCTCTCCTGCAACTGCGATTGCTCTTTCCTGGCAGTCTATAGAATCGTGGTCAGTTATCGACATTAAATCGATATTTCTGGTTTTCGCCTCCTGGAAAATCTCTTCAACAGAGAAAGCGCCGTCTGAGCAGGTGCTATGGATATGCAGGTCTATTTTCATTTAGTAGCTCCGTTTGCAAGCGTTCACCGCAGAGCACGCAGAGCACACAGAGAAAACTATTCCTGGAATTCATGGACAAACCTTCGGATGCCGTTCTTGAGCACCTTGACATTGAAATTGATAAGCAGACCCACCTTGCATCCAGACAACCTGAGATAAGACAGCATTTGCGCTTGGTGAATCGGCTCCAGTCTTTCAACTGCCTTCAACTCAACCACCACTAGCTTCTCTACTAGCAGGTCTATTCGATATCCGCAATCTAGTTGGACTCCGTGGTAAGTCACGGGCAAGCCCTTTTGTCGTTCAACCTTCAATTTCCGTTCTGCTAATTCATAGGCTAGGCAGGCCTCATAGGCTGACTCGAGCAAACCTGGACCAAGTTCTTTGTGAACGGCTATAGCAGTTCCAATAATTGCTTCCGTTATCTTATTAAGATTATGTTTCATCTCAGCGGTCTCGGCGCTCTCTGTGGTGAACGATTACCCTCCGTTTTATCGCTTTTCAACACCAATGATATACCAATCTTCGGGAGGGTTACGCTGTGTATCTACTGTGAGGTGGATGATGTCAAGGCTGGGGTTCAAATGTTTCAAATCATCGAGGTCAACCTTTTCAAATCTCTTCTCGTTGTTGATATAGGCTTGCTCGGTCAGTGCGTTGGATTCGTAGTCCTCTTGAGTCCGCTTCAGTATGCGGGCGATTGACACCTCTCGAGGGCAGTTGGTTTGTAGGATAACGAAGGTTCGATTATGTTTGGCTGCTACCGCAGCAGCACGCCGTCTTAACGATTGTGTGACGAAGGTGGCGTCAAGTATCACGCTATCGCCTCTCTCCAGACTCTCATCCGCCCGACGGAAGGTCTCATCATAGACCATCGTTCGTTTGTCCATATTTGAGGCGACCTTTTCGTCGAATATATCCTCATCCTTGAGCACTTCCAGCCTGATCAGGTCTGACCGAAGGATGGGATAGCCCTTTATCTTCGATATCTCCTCGCTGGTCTCAGTCTTCCACGTGCCGGGAAGGCCACATGTGATAAGTAAAACGCCCGTCCCCAGCTCAGCCTCTATAAATTTGGCAAACGGATCCCTCATCTCATCACCCCTACAAGAGAATGACGCTGTTCAATTATCCTTTGGTATGTACGATTGTGCAAGGTCGAAGTATTTACTGGCGATGTCTTTGACCCTTGCCTTCTCCTCCGCTGGAATAAAGGGGTCATCGAGCTTGAAGCTCTCCACCTTCGCCCGGACATACGCCCGATAGCACTTGTAGTAATCGAGGAGCTTCATCATTTCCTGATCGCCGGATGCTTCCACATAGGATTCAACAAAGTGCCGTGAAAGGTCGGTGCGTCCATGGTAATCCAGGTCCATGGCGAGGAAGGCGACTTCGCTGGCTACATCAGAGAAGCGGAACCTTTCATTAAATTCAATGCAGTCGAAGATGCAGATACCATCGGTGAAGCAGACATGCGCTGCATGGAGGTCGCCATGGCAATCCCTTATCCTGTTGTCTCTCATTCGTTGGCGGAATATAGCGGTGTTTTCTTTGAGAAAAGCTTCGGTGTAAGATTTGATAACATCGTATTTTCCCGGCGAAATAGTGGCGCCTATATATTTCTCCGTCTGGGTGAAGTTCTCCTCAGTATTGGTTGCCAGGATATTAAGGTCGCCGTAGCTTGCTATCAGCTCGTTCGTTTCCGCCTCTTGGTGAAACGACGCCAGTCTTTGGGCCACCTGCTGCACCATCTCCCTGGTTACTTGATTGTTTTTAAGCAGATGGTCCATGGTCCTCTCTTGAGGTAGCTGGCGCATCTTTACCGCATACTCAATTGCCTCACCCCTTCCTTCCACTGAGATATCGCCCTTTTCTTCAATTATCGGCACCACATCAAGGTAAACATCAGGGCACAGCCGCCTATTCAGCACCACCTCCTGGTGGCAGAAGTGCCTTCTCTTCTCTAATGTGGTGTAGTCCAGAAAGCCCAGATCCACCGGCTTCTTCACCTTATACACATAATCACCTGTCAGGAAAACAAAGGATATCTGAGTTTGCACCAGCTCAATCTTTTTAGGATGATGAGGATATGCTGCTGGTGTCAGGAGCGCTTGAACCAGCGGTGGTTGCTCTACCATTTATCGGCCTTACATTCCAGAGTGTCTATTGCGAAAACTCCCATTTGTCGGTGCTTCCAGCCAGCTAATAACCTGTGCCAGAACCTGTTCTCGATTCGCTCTTGTAACCGTGATCAGGGCTGCGTTGGCATGCCGTTTTATGCCATCTGCCCAAGGGTGGGAGGTGAACATTATGGTGCCAAGCACTCTCTTTTCGCTATCGAGGGCTTCTAATACAGCATCCTTGAACGAGGGGGAGAAGAGCTCCATCTTCCCAATCTCGTCGATGACCACCACATCGCATTCCCTTATAGCATCCCTGAGG
>CAZZJX010000160.1:0-4161 GCA_964654845.1 uncultured Dehalococcoidales bacterium | reverse complement strand
ATTATCTCCTGGCGCACGACTCCCTGCATTTTGGTACCGAAGGCTTCATACGTAGCAATCAGGTTAATGCCACCCTTGTTAGCCAGTGCAGCCGCAGCAACCGCTTCCTCGTTCAAGGCAGTGATGACTGCCCCGTGTATGTCCTCTGGTATGCCCGGTTCGGGGTCGGTTACACGGAATTTGAGGAAATCGAGGGTGCGGGTCAGCCGGTTTGAGCGCATTTCATCTGGATTGCCAATGCGGGGGCGGAGGCGCGGGTTTGCCCGGACGACAGCGAGGAACATAGCGTCTACCGCATACATCGGGGAAGATCTGGTCCATGCTGACATGTTGCGCCTGTTTGCAGGCACACGCCGTGATACGAGAGGCGGTATCTTCTCCAGTCTCACTTCTCTGTGTGCCAACGGGTGGTCACACTCTTTGGGTCGGCTGGAGCGTTCGTGATGTTGAAACGCACTGATAGTTTCACGGAATTCAAATAAGGGAACCCAGAGACGTCGCGCACTTTCGTTGAAATCTTGGGCCGCTTCAATGCTGGTATGCGGGTTGTCCCCAAGGGGCAAATTGTGGGCCAGGTTAGTACCTTCGCCGTAGAATCCAGCCCCCTTAGGTGCTACCGCTATTCCGTACGGCAGACGTATGGGATATTTCTGCCCTCTCGTACGTACCGCTTCGGTGGCAGCCTCAAGGCGCGACTCCATCTCGAAAATAGCCCAAGCAAATGCTGCTGGGTCTCTACCGTCGAAGACAATGGGATCAAAGCTGTTTAACTTCAAGTGTTCCACGAACCAATCAATGCCACCTTCTTGTGACATCGTGGTTCTCTGGTCAATGCGGCGACCATTATTAATCATGATAGGCATGACTAAGCCACAATCCTCAGCTCGCCACCAACGGGGCACCCAATCACTCCCCCTCTGCTCCTCAAAGGCACCGTCGCTCAAAAATACGACTAGGCGTTCCCCAGGCAATGGCATATGCACATACTGAAGTTCCACAAAGCCCAGGTAGCCAGCCTCGGCCATACCACCGGCGGTATGGGCATTCACGTGACTGCCTAGAGGCGATTCCTGTTTTCCGTTTTCACCCAGCCGGTAGGAGTAGAAGTCGCGGACATAACGAGTAAGTCCCTCATCTGTAACTGAGTAACGATTAGCGTGCTCTGGTGTCATGTTATCGAGTAGTAGATTAACAGTGTCTATGGCAGCTACACAGTGCCCTTGCCCCATTATCCATGAGCGTGTGAAACCAGTTATAGCATTCATGGCCATATAGCCAGTATAGGCGGGCACCATATTGAGGACACCGCCCGTATGCCCCTCGGGTTTAGGCTTGAAGTCTTCAAGACGAAGGTCACGACCGTCAAGGTACACGTTTTGGGCATAGGTCTCGTGGACAGTTACCCACATCGAAGCACTAGCCACACGGTCGGCTGCATACAGCACATCGAATAATGGCACGCCGTCTCCAGATATTCCACGTGCAGCCAGTAAATCGGCCATAGCAAAGACCCGAGCCTGGGTCTTGATGGAATGCTCAATAGGCCCATAACCAGCTGCCCAGCGATCGGCTATCAGATTTTTTTTACGGTATAGACTTACCCATTCCTCTCCGCGGATTTCTTCTTCCACATCGATTTTTTTGCTCTCAAACATCTCTTCCTCCCACCCATAAGCAGTTTGTTGATTTCTGTGAAGATGCAATTTATCCTTTATGGTTGTGGCGCAGGCAGCGAACAGTATCACGAGCAATGATAGTAGCCTCATTTACCGGGATAACATAGGCATGCAGGGTCGCATCATCGGTACTGATTCGACCCTCAACTCCTTTTGTGTCTACATTTCGTTTCTCATCCAATTCAAGGCCACACCATTCCATACCAGCCAAAATACGGGCGCGTACCTCCGGAGTGTTTTCCCCGATACCACCGCCGAACACAATACCGCTAGCTCCACCGAGGGCAGCAAGGTAGGAGCCAATATACTTCTTTACACGATAACAGAACATCTCCACCGCCAAGGCAGCACGGGCATCACCCTGGCACTCTGCCTTGAGTAGTTCCCGCATGTCCCTAGAGCACCCTGACACCCCCAGGAGACCTGACTTGGTATTGAGCCAATTTTCTACCTCTTTTGCGGTTACATCTTCCTGCTGAGCTAGGAAGACAGCCAAGGAGGGGTCAATGTCCCCAGACCGTGTACCCATCATGAGTCCTTCCAGTGGCGTCAAACCCATAGAGGTATCTACCGAACAGCCTCCAGCTACTGCTGTTGCCGAGCAGCCGTTGCCTAGCTGTAGAGTGATTATTTTTACCTCATCAAGCGGTGTAGCCATCATCGTGGCGTAGCGTTCTGTCATATAACGGTGCGCAAGACCATGGAAGCCGTAGCGGCGGATGTTGTGCTTAGCAGCTAGCTGGTACGGTATGGCGTAATGGGAAGCTCGCTCTGGCAGAAGGCGGTGGAAGGCGGTATCAAAGGTAGCCACCTGCGGAACAGAAGGCCCCAATGCTTCTCTGGCAGCGCGGATAGCTTCAAGCGACGGACCATTGTGCAGTGGTGCCAAGTGACCCAGCGTTGCGATAGCATTCATGACCTCGTCATCGATTAGGACTGGCTCAACAAAACGGTCTCCTCCATGGACCACTCTATGGCCTACTGCCTCCAGCCCGTCAGGCCCCAGCAGCCCTATGGAACTGAGCCAGCCCAACACCCGTCGGCTGGCTTCACCGTGATTGTTCACGACTGCAGTCTCTTGGACATATTTACCGCTCCCGGCAGTAAACTGGATAACTCCGTTGCCACCAATCCTGTCAATGGTACCAGAAGCCAGCCTTTTCTCCTGCCCCAGAATCATATCCTCATCCTGAACCTCAATGAGCTGGAACTTCAGTGTTGAACTCCCGCAGTTTATGGCAATAACCTTCATCCGAGCTACCTTACCTCTCCTGACCTCGCGTGTTGTGTAATTACGCCGCCTCACCCTTGGTTCCCCCACCCCCTCCTTTTCCTTGTAGTGCACTATGCTCAATCGATAAGACCTTCTTTAGCCGGCGGCAGTGTCGTTCCTCACCGGTAAAGCGGGCATTGAGGAAGGCAGTGACCAGCTCTATTGCAAGTTCCAAGCCGATAACTCGTGCACCAAGACATATTACATTCATGTCGTCATGTTCTACCCCTTGGTGAGCCGAGTAAGTGTCGTGACAAAGACAAGCCCGGATGCCTGGCACCTTGTTAGCAGCAATACATGCGCCAACACCACTACCACAGATTAAGATACCGCGTTGTGCCCTTCCTGAAGCCACCTCACAGGCCACTGCTTCCGCAAAATCGGCATAGTCGTCTGTTGCGTTAAAGGCATGGGCACCAAGGTCAGATATGACGTACGAATCTCGCAGTCGGGTGAATAGTTCATTCTTAAGCACAAAGCCTCCATGGTCAGCCCCCAACACTATGCATAGATTCATGTTTCCCTCACATCTAATCGTATAGTAATGATAAGGTCTTGAATCGTATATAGGATTATAGACACTGCTGCCACCAAAGAAAAGCTTGTAGACATGCACGAAGTTCTTAGAGTGTAGAGAGCACGCGTATCGTTATCAAGTTTCTTATGATTATAACTTGTCCTCCTAATCCTCTCTACCATTCTGCTTGGATTTTCTAACTCGTCCACACTGGCTCTTGGAGAGGTAGAGATAAATCTAGCTGGGTTTTCAAATATAACAACGTACTATCTAGATTTAGGCAACAGCCCGTGGCCATTTTATCGCCTACGATATTGATGCATCGGCGAGTGGCCCCACCCCTTATCTTCCTGGTTCCCTATGTAGCATCTAGATACGAGGTCACCTCTGAGTAGAGGGCCTCATCGTACTTCATGCGGGTTTGACCAAGAGGGTGGGGGCACCAAGTTGTGACACGGGCTTACTCAGATGAGTTCCCCAAAAAGCCCCGCGGTGTCACCCCACCCGCCTGATGCATTTTATCACCTCCTAGATTGCAGCTACTAGTTCCAGCTCAGGTGCTACTTTTGGTTTTGGAATTTGATAAAAGGTTTGCTTTTTGACCAGGGCATAGGCTAAGCGCAATAACCGATTAGCTACCGCCCCGAATACTTCCCTTGCCTTAAGAGGGTGTAGATGTGCAGGTCGCTCACGTC
>CAZZJX010000159.1:0-4192 GCA_964654845.1 uncultured Dehalococcoidales bacterium | reverse complement strand
CTCCAGATAGCGCCCGGCCCTGGCGAGCATACCCAGTCCCTCAGTTATAGCTCCGGGAAAGCCCACTAACTCGGCTACGACTTCCGCTCCCCTTTTTCCCGTCAGTTCCCTCACCCGCTTCACGCGCTCTTGAGGGGTCTTATGCTCCTTTATATCTATCAACTCATCGGCACCGAAGGCCTTCGCCAGTTCCAGACGTTCCATGATACCATCGATAACAATAACCTTGTGAGCGCCCATCTCCTTGGCCACTGCAGTGGCATTGATGCCTAAGCCGCCGGCCCCCTGGATAACGACGGTCTCGCCGAAGCCGAGCCCAACCTTCTCTAAGCCATAGATAACCTCGGACAGGGCACAGTTAGCCGGGGCCACCATTTCGTCAGTCAGGTCATCAGGAACCTTGAAAACTGTCTGGTTGGGGCAAAGATAGTAGTAGTCAGCATAAGCCCCGGTGAAGTGGGGTGGCACCTCAACGGGTTTGATATATCTCAGGTTCATAGGGCATGCTGCGTCCTCTCCCCTTAAGCATGCCGGGCAGCGGCCGCATGGGTTGAAATAGCGATAGACCACCCGATCACCCACTGCTAACGGCTCACCTGCCGAGTCGGTGGCCACACCTTCCCCCAGCCTGGCTACCTTTCCCGTCATCTCATGCCCGATGATTGCTGGCAACTGTGTGCCAGAGGCAGCTATGTCAATATCCCCGCGCCACTGATGGAGGTCTGAGCCACATATGTTGGCCATTGTCACCTTCACCAGAATAGCCCCCGGCTCCGGTTCAGTTACCGGGTACTCCACGATCTTCATGGGCTGGCCCAAAGCCTCGAAAATTGCTGCTCTTCCCTTTTCAACCATTGAAAACTCCTTGTTGTATTTTTATATGTGCCCAGGGCTTTATCTCATGCTGAGCCCAGAAAAGAACCTCAACACAACATACTCCTGAAAGCCTCCTGGGTGGTATCTGTGTACACTTCGGTAGGGAGCTTAGGAAAATTACGGCTGCATGTCAAGATCAAATAACATGCATTATGTTATGGTTGGGCGCTCACTTCAAAGATGGCTGAGAGGTTTCGGATCGATCACACCAATTACTTGCGTTTCTATTAAGCAAAACTGCCCTCCTTTGAAGAATACAGGTATGACTTACCTCTCCTTCGTGCCTAACGAAATTCAATCGCTTTCCACTCCGTATAGCTTGCATGTTGCCAGATTGAACCGAAGTGTGCTATAAATCTTTCATTCCATCACGATCTGTGTCTTCCGGTTGTTTTCTGTCAACTCTAACAATAGAGAGAGATGGTGATTTTTCTAAGAAAAATCTGATGCCTCACTTTGTGAACGTTATTTGCAAACAGGAGGATTACATGGGAAATCAAAGTCTTTACTTCGAGATATTTGGTTGCTGCATCGAGTTCGGATGGAATGCGCTAAATACTCTGGGAGTGCATGCAAAAAGCCTTGGGGCAAAGAAAGCTCTTATAGTGACGGATGAAGGGGTGGTCTCAATCGGGATCCCAGAGAGGGTTTCCTCTGTCTTGAAAAAAGCGGGTATAGAGTCGGTGACATTTAAGGATGTCTTTCCCAATCCAACCGATATGAACGTCCAAAATGGGGTTAATGCGTATAAGGCGGAATCATGCGACCTGATCATCGGCGTTGGTGGGGGCAGTCCTATGGATGCAGCAAAGGGGATTAGGGTTCTAGTTTCGCACACAGCTCCTCTTAAACAGTATTTCGGACTCAAGGGAGCAGAAAAGATCATCAACCCTATGCCCTCACTCATTGCCATTCCAACTACCTCGGGCACAGGTTCAGAGACCTCCAGAGGAGCTGTCATTACCGACACTGACCGTAACACGAAATGTCTCCTGCGGTCTGGAATGCCCACCTTGGCTTTAGTCGACCCAGAGGTGACGATTGGCATGCCTCCTCATTTAACCGCTGCAACAGGAATGGATGCTATGAGCCACCATATCGAGGCTTTTCTTTCACCTCAGTATCATCCCGTAGCCGAGGCAATCGCCCAGGAGGGAATACGTTTGGTAGCTGACAATATTATCGCCGCGGTAGAAAATAGGCAAAACCGTAAAGCCAGGACTAATATGGGCATGGCCTCCACAATGGGGGCGTTGGCTTTCCAAAAGGGTCTGGGAGTGACACATTCGCTGGCCCATCAGCTTTCAACGGAATACGATGTTCATCATGGTGTTGCTAATGCCATATTACTTCCTCACACCATGGAGTTCAACAGAGCGGTAGCCGAAGAAAAACTGACTTGTATTGCTTTTGCGATGGGTGGAAAGTCACCCTCCCCGGAAGCAGCCATTCAAACAATAGCCCAGCTCATCGAAAGAGCAGGGTTACCAACGAAGCTATCTGAAGTGAATGTCGTTGAAGCAGGCATACCGATCATGGCCCGCAATGCGATGGAGGATTGGTGCTATTTAAATAATCCTCGACCCTGCAGCCAATCTGAAATGGCCATGCTCTTTCGTAAGGCCCTCTAGGAGGTGTCTGGAAAAAGACAAGACCTCTCCTGACCCTACCTTCTTTGGGCTCTCTTGTACCTGGAATTGGTTGACGCTCAGCCCTAACACCAGTTATTCGAAGAGGGATTCAATCAGCAGATGAGCACCAGACCTAATCTAAATCCATACGGCACCTCTTCCGGTGATGTACTTAATCCTATCGGGTATATATCCCAGCCGACTTTAGTGGCCATGGTATAGGCATCCATGCCGACCCCTTCCATCGGGGACCTGGCTTTCAGGTGATGAGGGCACCCCTTTCCCGGCACCAGAGTAATACAGTCAATATCTGGACAGAAAAGCCTCTTACAGGAGCCACTACCAAACGCTACAGCGAGGTGGTAGCCGGCATAGAAAGCCTCGGCCTCGATCTTGGCCACAATCTCAGCCAGTTTCCTACGGTAGGGCAAAGATAGGTCCTTGTTGATGGCCTCTTTACCGGCGGTATCTTCGGGGGCTACTTCAAGCTTGACAAATATCGCGTACCTGAACTTTTTGACCACTTTTCTTGCTTGCTCTGTATCCATGGCATACGGGGACAATTAGCGTTGGTGCCATAGCCAGGGCATTTGGGGTAGGTGCATTTTGCCAGCACCCTTTCGTCGATCACTACGGCATCAGTGGGAATGACCTTGGCATCGGTGGCTCCCAGCTCAAGAGCACGCTCCCTATATTTCTCCAGATCATTTTGCAGCTGGCCCTCCGGAATTTTCTCCATAATTTTGCGCGCCATAGAGAACACCTCCTGTGTGAATTGGGTCTCCTTTTTACAATGTCTTTCCCCAAATTGTAAGATAAAACCCTGCATATGAAGAAAAGCAAAAGATGTTTATCTCCGATTGAACTATTTTCCATGAAGAATATCCAACCAGCGAATGGAATAGATCAATCTATTTCCAAGGGGAAAACGGAATAAGGCTGGGATTTCTCAGGTTGGCCCTTGCAGGTTTCATTCGCCATTCAATGAAATCAGATACTGGGGGAATTGTATAAGCCAGTTACTATTCGATAAATCAGTAATTCTCTTACAGGGGGCTTGATCTGACCTGGAAGGTTACGTGATCATAGTGACCCATAGGTTTCCATTCCTTCATTACGATAGATATCGAATCCGGGGCAAGTCTTATCATATGATTTGAGGTTTTGATATCCTTATGGTATCGTAACCTTGTGGAAATCACATATATTGGCAAGATATCTGGAATCAGACGGAATCAAAACCATCATAGATCAACACCTACTGATTTACCGACAGGCGTCTTCCTTTTTCCATGTGTTGCAGATTGAAAGCCTCCCATTGCAAGGTCTTTTGAACCATCAAGGCATAAGTGAATGCCAGAAATCGGGCAATTCAAAATTCAAGCCTTGGTCCCATAAGCCTCACGTAACCTGAAATTTTTTCTTGACAAATTCATTGCGCAACATTATAGTTGTACAACAAAATAGTTAAGCAATCTGTTGAAGTGGAGGATATTGGTATGGTGGAGCTTTCCAGGGAACATCTCGAATTTATTTCAGGACATTTCCCCACTCCCTATAACACTCCCGAAAGGTTCGGAGAGTATCTTCTTCCAAGAATTCATTTGCATGAAACCCTTTGTACATCGGCAATGGCTGAAGTCAATACAATGCTAAATCCCTTGATTGCGCAATATAGTCATCGC
>CAZZJX010000158.1:0-4229 GCA_964654845.1 uncultured Dehalococcoidales bacterium | reverse complement strand
AAGGCCACAGATGTCTACCGTCCGCCCCCATGTATTCAAAATGTCAGCGCCGGACGATAGCCGACAGGGCGAGATAATAAAGGTGGATTTCGATAAGGAAGCCATCACCTCCAGAACCAGACTGCTTGATTTCATTGAGGACTTGACCGAAAAGGTCAAGCTGGATGACGCCGACATTATCGTTTCCGGCGGCCGCGGGCTGGGGAAGCCGGAGAACTTCCAGATAATAAAGGAACTGGCAGACGCCCTGGGAGCGGCTTTGGGATCATCGCGGCCCCCGGTAGATGATGGCTGGATTCCCTATTCACATCAGGTCGGTCAGACAGGTAAGACGGTCTGCCCCAAGCTATATATCGCCTGTGGCATCTCCGGCGCAGTCCAGCACCTGGCCGGCATGCAGACGGCTGATGTCATTGTCGCCATCAACGAAGACCCCACCGCCCCCATCTTCCAGGTGGCTACCTACGGAATTGTCGGCGACCTGTTCGAATTAGTGCCGATGCTGACCGACAGGTTCAAGAAAGCGCGTGGGCTCGCATAGCCAAGCAGCCCATTGCCTGGCTATAGCACTACCTCTACGTCCATTCTGCCCTATTGCGATTGACACTTACATAACTTCTTACTATACTTCGGGCAACTAACACTTGTCTGGAGGTTATGACCATGGCCTCATTACTGCTACGTGTGTTTGGCGGACTTATTGTCTGTGGTGCTCTAGCGCTCGTCGTTCTGGGCATCCTCGCCTTCTTCGACATAGGACCTGTAGCCGGTCTGTATGATGCGCCAGCGTGGTTCATCTTTGTTATGGCACTCGCTCTTTCTATTCTGATATGCTGGATCGGAGTGGCCATACTCAGAAGCCGTGAGATCGTCTAGTTCCTGCTTATTCGATGTCCTTGTCCTTAGTGAACGGCAACAACAACCTTCGAGCAGAAACGGCGAGTACAACTGCCTATGGCTTCCTAACACTCCAGCTAAAATAGCTACCCGATTCCCTGGAACACAATTTCGAGAACAGAAAGGATAAAGGGAAAAGCAGCATCTTATACCAAGTTATTAACACCCAGAAAGCAACTCAATAGTTGCAGAACGAAAAGGGAGGTTCAAAGAATGGACTTCGAACTGACTGAAGAACAAAAGATGTTCCAAACAATGGTACGCGATTTTTGTGCCAAAGAAGTCGAATCTTACGCTGCCGAATGGGATGAGACCGGGGAATTCCCATACGAAACTGTTAAGAAGATGGCCGATGCTGGACTCTACAGCGTTGGCTTTCCCGAAGAATATGGAGGAACCCTGGATGAGGTAGCATTTGTCATAGCCTGTGAGGAGATAGCTCGTGTTTCCGCTGGCTTAAGCGTCTCATACATATGCAGCCTTGGCTTGGGTATGTATCCCATTACTATGCACGGTACCGAGCAGCAAAAAAGTCACTACATTCCTCGCGTAACTAAGGGAGCCACGGTTGCCTTCGGCTTGACTGAGGCAATGGCTGGCAGTGATGTTGCCGCTTTGGAAACAAAATACGCCGAAGAAGGCGAATACTACGTTCTCAACGGCAATAAGATTTTCATAAGCAACGGTGCTGAAGCTGATTTTGTTACCACCTTTGCCACCAAGGATAGATCGCTGGGATACCGAGGTATCAGCGCTTTTGTGGTAGACAAGGACACCCCTGGCTTCTCTGTAGGCAAGATAGAAAAAAAGATGGGGCTGCACCCTGCTTCAGCGACAGAGTTGATTTTTGAGGATTGTAAAATACCCCTCGCTAATATGGTCGGCGAAGAGGGAAGGGGGTTTAGAGTAGCGCTGGAAGCCATAGATGCCAGCCGAGTTACCATAGCTGCCCAGGCTGTGGGTATAGCCCAGGCAGCTTTCGATGCCGCCGTTGCCTATGCTAAGGAAAGAAAGCAATTTGGTACAGAACTCGCTCAAATGCAAGCGATTCAATGGATGATAGCTGATATGGCCACTGACATTGATGCCGCCCGGCTACTGACCTACAGGGTTGCCTCGCTAACGCAGCAAGAAGGACGTGCTCCTCTTAAGGAATCCGCCATGGCCAAACTCTTCGCCAGTGAGGCATCTCATAGGGTTTGCCACAAGGCGGTTCAGATTTTTGGTGGTTATGGCTATGTTAAGGATTTTGCCGTGGAACGGTATTATCGTGACCAGAGAATAACCGAGATTTATGAGGGAACCTCAGAAATGCAGAGGATGACAATTGCCCGCCAGGTATTGGGTGCGAGCACGCGTACTTGACAGAAAGCAACATTGTATTTATAATTACTCATCTTTTAATAATATATTAATAAGGGCTACCGATGATAATTGATGTATCGCAGCTTGTTAAGGAGCCCATAGGGGCAACTTGGCGTTACGGGTTCCGCGAGACTGCGGAATCGCCAATCTCCGGGGAGGTCACCCTACTCCGCACTGATAAGGGGATCTTCGTTAGCGGCATCCTCGAGGCAACGTTCAAGGCGGTCTGCAGTCGATGCCTCGTCCCCCTCGAACAGCCGTTGACTCTTCACATCGAAGAAGAGTATTCATCCGATGCTGTTGAGAGTGCTTTCATTATAAATGGGGACCAGGAGATCGACCTGAGTGAGGCGGTGCGCCAGTACCTGCTTCTTGCTACTCCTATGAAACCCATTTGCCGCAAGGATTGCGCTGGACTATGCCCGTCGTGCGGTCACAACCTTAATCTTGGCCCGTGTGATTGTCCACCAAGAGAAATTGACCCGAGGCTTGCTCAGCTTGCGATGCTGGTTTCTGATAAAAATAGAAGGATAGTATAGATATGGCACTTCCTAAAAAGAAGACTACCAAGTCCCGTCAGGGAAACAGACGCTCCCACAGCGCTGTGACTGTGCCTGCCATCGACTATTGCCCTCAATGTCACAGTCCCAAGCTTGCTCATCACGTTTGCCTTATCTGCGGAACTTACGCAGGTAGGCAAGCTATCGAATTAAAATCGAAGAAAAGAGCATAGACTAAACAAGGAGCGGCCGTTTGACTCAGACGAAATGGCCTTCGACGCAGAACACAGCCTATGTCTTCCCCGGGCAGGGTTCCCAGTGGGTAGGCATGGGACGGTGTCTCTATGATGCCTTCCCCCAGGCTAAGACGGTATTTGAGGAAGCGGACGATGCGCTGGACTTCCCCCTGTCCCGCCTTTGTTTTGAGGGTCCCGATGAAGAGCTCTCCCAAACAATTAATGCCCAACCAGCCATCCTCACAGTGAGCGTTGCCTGCCTCAGGGCTGCTGCGGAGGCGAATGGAGGGCTAGTCAGTCCTGCCTTCATGGCAGGGCATAGCCTTGGAGAGTATAGCGCCTTAGTTGCCGCCAAAGTGCTTGACTTCGCCGATGCGGTCCGCCTCACCAGGGAGAGGGGAAGGCTGATGCATGAGGCGGGGCAAAGAACCCCGGGGGGCATGGCTGCCATCATCGGTCTCGATGAGATCTCCATGGAGGAGGTATGCCAGGAGACCGGCGTCCAGATTGCTAACCTGAACTCTCCAGGTCAGGTTGTGTTCAGTGGACCCAAGGAGGCCATTGTTCGTGCCGTAGACCTGGCAACGGCGATGGGGGCACGCTACACCATACCCCTCAAGGTCAGCGGTGCTTTTCACTCCTCCTTGATGGAGCCCGCCGTTGAGGGAATGGCTCGGGAGATCTCTCAGCTTAGCTTTGAAAACCCCAGCGTGCCCATCGTGGTAAATTGCACCGCCCAGCCCATGACCACCGTCGATGAGATCAAAGAGGAGCTAATTAACCAGATCTCCAGTTGTGTTCAGTGGCAGAGGAGCGTGGAGTACATGGTGGGTGCCGGTGTTTCCACCTTCATTGAGGTCGGTCCCGGTAAGGTCTTGAGCGGGCTGATTAAAAGGATAGATAAAAATGCTCAGATCTTAAATATGGGGGATACAGGGTCTATCAGCCCCATAAAGCCTTAGGACCGATTGCTCTACACGACATTCCCCGCCTTTTAGCACAAGCCTCTTTTTTCCTTTGGTAAGAACCGCTACTTTCTCAGCGAAAACTATGGCCTCGTTCAGAATCACGCATAACATCTTCTCATCTTTGCTATGCTTTTCCCGAAGGACGTTGTCCAGTTTGGTAGGGGCGTCCTTACAAGAAGGATTGAACGCCCCTACATTCTTGTCATTGCGAGGCTTGTCCCGAACGATGTAGGGGCACGGCATGCCGTGCCCCTACACATGTC
>CAZZJX010000157.1:0-4232 GCA_964654845.1 uncultured Dehalococcoidales bacterium | reverse complement strand
ACCTGATCATTGGCGTCCTCTACACTACGCTTAAAGGAGAAGCGGAAGGGTAAGACCGCCATTTAGGAGAAAGTCGGGGTTCCCGCTAGTGGGGTCCAGAGTCAATGAATCATGCCAATGGTATTTGTGGTAAAATAACGAAGACTATGTTGTGGGAGGTGTGCAAATGTACAAGAGGATGCTCGTTCCATTGGACGGTTCAGAGCTAGCCGAACTGGTCTTCGGTTACGCAAAAGAACTTGCGGGGAGGTTAGATCTAGATTTAATTCTGCTTCATGTCTCTGGATCCAGTGAACACGACTTGCCCTCAATACATCGAGCCTATATCGAGCGGGCAGCTGAGATTCTGAGGCGTCAGTCAGCAGAGGTTCAGGAAAAGACAGGAGGTAAACCCGGGGGCAAAGCACTGGAAGCACGAGGTGAACTGGCAGTGGGTAACGCCGCAGAAGAAATCCTTCGTTATGCCGATGAGAAAGATATCGACCTTATCCTCATAGCAACCCATGGTCGGTCCGGGGTCAAGCGCTGGGCTATGGGCAGCGTAGCTGACAAAGTCCTCCGCGCATCAAAAGTTCCTGTCTGGCTTGTTCGAGCGGGAATTCCCGAAGAGATTGTCCACGACAAATGGCCCAGGAGGACGATACTGGTTCCTCTCGATGGATCGAAGCTAGCTGAATCTGTACTCCCCCATGTTGAAGCGCTGGCAAAACAGCGGGGTACAGAGTTGGTGGATGTGGTTCTGCTCCGAGTTTGTGAACTTCCCGTTATTTCGGCTGATTACCCAGAGGCAATCATGGAGTTGAGCTGGGAAGAGCATGTGGAGCAGGAAAAGGCATGGCATAAGCGGGCAGCTGAGAGGTACCTGGCTGAAGTTGAGAAGCGTCTTAGTGATGCTGGCCTTAGGGCAAGATCAGAGGTACTATTGGGTAGGCCCATCGATGAGATTATTGACTATGCAAATAAAAATCCGTTCAATCTCATTGTTTTATCAACCCATGGGCGCACTGGAGTCATACGGTGGGCTTATGGCCAAGTTGCTGATAAGGTGCTGCAAAGAAGCTCCAGCCCGATCTTTCTGGTAAGGCCACACTAAAACCCAAATACAATCTGGGTCAGGCCTAAGATAGGGGTTACGTGCGTTACGTTGTACATTCAATTCCGAGGAGCTCATCGCTGCATATGTAGAAATAATGCGGGGAAGGCAAAGTCATATGGCATCAAATTCTCCCAGGATTAGTTTAGAGAGATATAAAACAGCGGTAATACTTAAGGACGGCTCCACTTTACATCTCCGGCCCATTCAGGGCGAGGATGAAGACAGGATGCTCGCCCTTTTCCACCGTTTCAGCCCTCGAACCATTTATCTTAGATTTCATGGTTACATTGCTGAGATGCCAAGAGAGCGAGTGAAGCAATTTTGCACTGTTGATTATAATGACACCTTCGCTCTTGTGGCGACCCTTGGCGAAGGAATTGAAGAGAAAATCATTGCCGTTGGTCGCTATTATCGGCTTCCCAAGAGAGATACGGCTGAGGTAGCTTTTGTAGTTGAGGATGCCTACCAGGGAAAAGGCATCGGCACCCACCTGCTAGAGCAGCTATCTAGTATCGCAGTAGAAAAAGGTATCTGCCGTTTTGAAGCAGAGGTGCTTGCTGAAAACCGTGAGATGCTGATGATGTTTAAAAATATGGGCTTCCAGATGGATAGGGAGCTTGAATATGATGTCTACCGGGTAGTTATGGATATTTATCTAACGCCAACTGTCGAGGAAAAATCCTCAGAGCGGGAGAAAACCGCAGCCATTGCCTCATTGAGAGCTTTCCTGAATCCACGTTCCATAGCAGTAATTGGAGCCTCTCGAACGCCGGGAACGCTTGGCAATACGCTCTTTCGCAATATATTGCAGGGGGGGTTCAAAGGTGTCTTATATCCGGTGAACCCAAGTGCCGATGTGGTAGCCTCCGTGAAGGCATATCCCTCTATTCTTGATGTACCTGGAGAAGTTGATCTAGCAATTATAATCGTTCCGGCTAAATCGGTGCATCATGTGGTACAGCAATGCGGACGTAAAGGAGTATGGGGTGTTGTGGTTATCTCGTCAGGTTTTGGAGAAACTGGTGCTAAGGGTATGGATAGACAGAAGAAGCTAGTCGATACTGCGCAAGATTATGGTATGCGGTTAGTAGGCCCTAATTGCATGGGAATTATGAACACAAACCCCGAGATTAATATGAATGCCACTTTTTCGTCCGTTTCCCCACCTCCCGGCAACATCGCCCTATGCAGCCAGAGTGGCGGCTTCGGACTAGCTATCCTTGAATACGCACATCTTTTTAATATCGGTCTTTCCGTTTTTATCAGTATTGGTAACAGGGCTGATGTGTCAAGCAATGATCTGCTTCAGTACTTTGAAGAAGACCTCTCTACTGACGTTATTCTCCTTTATTTGGAATCCTTTGGCAATCCGAGGAAGTTCGCTCGCATAGCCCGCAGAGTAAGCGCTACCAAGCCAATAGTGGCAGTAAAAAGCGGACGGACAGCAGCAGGCTCCAGGGCTGCCGCATCCCATACTGGAGCACTTGCCACGGCGGAGGTAGCCTCTGGAGCCTTATTTAAACAGACTGGGATAATACGGGTAGATACGCTGGAAGAGTTCTTTGATATTGCCCGCCTTCTTTCTAGCCAGCCCATACCCACCGGAAAAAGACTGGCTATTCTTACTAATGGGGGTGGCCCGGCGATCATGACCGCCGATGCCTGTGCTGCCAGGGGACTTCAACTGCCGACTCTATCAGAGAACACACTTTCTCAACTCAGGAGGTTCCTTCCACGCGGTGCAAGCCTTACCAACCCCATCGATATGACGGCTGGTGCTGGTGCCAGGGAGTACCGTCGGGCATTGAAGCTTCTGGCGGAGGATGAACAGATTGAAAATGCTATCGTTATCTTCATACCACCGATAGTAGCGCAACAGGAAGCAGTAGCCAGCGCCATCCGAAAGGTTGCACCCCTTTTCCGACAGCAGAGTAAGACATTGCTGGCTTCATTTATGGGATCACATAGCACAAGCATTAATCTTGGATCAAATGAAATGAAGGGCGTTCCTGTTTTTACCTTTCCAGAGGCTGCCGCGGTTGCCATTTCCAGGGCCTGCGGGTATGGTGAGTGGCTGAAGAGGCCAAAAGGGATAGTGCCAGAGCTAGAAGGAATTAATAAGGATAGAGCTGATAGTATAATCGAAACTGCACTGGCGCGACGTAAGGATCGGCCATTGTGGCTCGATGACACTTCCGTTGCCCAACTTTTAGACTCCTACGGTATTCGTATAGCGCGATCGAAGTTGGCCAAGACTGCGAGTAGTGCCGCGAGGTCAGCTAGGGAACTTGGCTTCCCAGTTGCTGTCAAGCTTCTCTCTAGCACTATAGCCCACAAGACAGAAGTCGGTGGTGTAATCCTTGATCTCCATTCGCAGAAAGAGGTCGAGCGCGCCTTCGCCCAGATCAGAGAACAGGTATCGAATGCAAGCAGGGTTAACGAAATGCAAGGTGTGATAGTTCAGGAGATGATAAATGAAGGAATTGAGGTGATCATCGGCGTAACCCAGGACCCATCCTTTGGACCTCTGATGCTTTTCGGTATGGGTGGGATTTACACTGAGCTATTCGAAGACGTTGCCTTTCGCATTCACCCGCTGACCGATATCGATGCCCAAGAAATGGTGCGCTCGGTTAAAGCTTATCAGATTCTCGGAGGCTGGCGAGGGTCGCCACCCTCCGATGTAAAGGCAATTGAGGAGCTCCTGCTAAGGGTCTCCGCCATGGTTGAAGATCTGCCCCAAATAGCCGAGTTGGATCTCAACCCGGTCAAAGCACTTGAGCAAAACCAGGGTTATGTGGTGGTAGACGCTCGAGTCATGCTCGCCCAGTTTCTCTAACCCCGTCACTCCCCATTTGCACCCGGAAGTGCACTTAGGACACCTGTGCTATGGAATAAACTACCTTAACTAACGACCACTGCACAAACCGTCATTTTGTGTAGCTGTCTGCCTCCATCTTCCAATCCGCCTGACCATTGCCAAAACTGCGGCTCTTCGAAGAAGGAATGTACATCGACGGCTCCACAGCAAGGGGGAATCTGGGGTTGGAACCGAAGGTCTCGTTAGAGGAGAGCACCAAGCTCTATGCCCAGTGGCGAAGGTCGCAGGGTAAGAGATAATATGGCGATCACTATC
>CAZZJX010000156.1:0-4249 GCA_964654845.1 uncultured Dehalococcoidales bacterium | reverse complement strand
GAAGAGCATACTCCATGTATCGGCGTTCTTCAGGGCTTCTTTTTAATCCGCCTCATAAAGTCGTCGTGTACCGACTGGTTGGCGGCGATGATACTGTCGCTGCTGGTAGTGGACGGCTTACCATCGGGATCGGTGACCAAACCTCCCGCCTCTCGAACGAGCAACATGCCGGCAGCCAGGTCCCATACTGAGAGGGATAGATTAATGTACAGATCGAGCCTGCCGCAGGCAGCGTAGGCAAGGCCCAACGCCGCAGAGCCCATCACCCTCACCGCCTCAACCCCGGGCCAGAGAGCGCCGGCTACCTCCAGCATCTCCCGTCCCCGCTCAACATTGTATCCCATATCGAAGCCAACAAGGGAGGTCTCGAGCGATGTTCTACTGGAGACAGCCACAAGCGAACCGTTCAAGAAAGCGCCCTGTCCCTTTTCAACCGAGAAGGTCTCTTCTCTGACCGGGTCGTGGATAACGCCCAAAACAACGTCCTCGCCTTGTGCCAGGGCAATGGCGATACAGAAGTGCGGGACGCCATGGGCGTAATTACGGGTGCCATCGATGGGGTCGATAATCCAGCTATATGACGAATCGCCAGCAATATCCGCGGATTCCTCAGTGATAATGCCGAAGTCGGGATACTCATCCCGAAGGAGCGCTATGATCCTCGCCTCTGAAAGCAAGTCAACGTCGGTAACGATGTTACTCCTTCCCGGCTTATACGAGATGCGCTTTTCACCCTGGAAATGATCCATGATGATATTCCCCGCCTCACTTGCCACTTGAGTCGTTACCTCGAGAGCACCCCTGCCACTTCTGGATAAAGGCAATTGCATCCTCATCCCTATATAAGCCCCATCCTCTCTTTGACCTCTGTCAGGGTCTCGGTGGCGATGGCATGGGCGCGGTGAGCGCCGTCGGCAATAACCTCCTTAACATACTTAGGTCTCGCCGCCAGTTCGGCGCGCCTGTTGCGGAAAGGAGCCAGAGCAAGATTTATCCCTTCCGCTAGCTGCTCCTTGCACTCAACACAACCGCGGTGGGCATCTCTGCACTCCTGGGCGATTTCATCCACAGGGTCGGGGTTAAAGAAGTGATGGAGACGCCAAACATTGCACACCTCGGGGTGACCCGGGTCGCTGCGGTACCTGCGTGCAGGGTCGGTGAAAGCAGCCATCACTCGCTGCCTGGTCTCCTCCGCTGAGGCGGCGAGTTCGATCTCGTTGTTTAATGTCTTGCTCATCTTATTTACACCGTCCAGTCCCAGCACCAGGGGGGTATTGGTGAGCTTCGCCACTGGCTCAGGGAACGTATCACCGAAGATATAGTTAAAGCGGCGCACGATTTCCCTGGCCAGTTCCAGATGAGGCAATTGGTCCTCGCCAACAGGGACGATTCCCGCCTTGTAAAGCACAATATCTGCGGTCATCAACACAGGGTAGCCCACCAGGCCGTAGTTTATGTTGTGAGGCTGTGTCCTGGCCTTTTCCTTGAAGGTAGCAACCCTCGTCAGCCAACCGAGAGGGGTGACCATACTAAGAAGGGTATGTAGTTCCATCACCTGAGGCACATGCGATTGGACAAAAAGTATGCTCTTCTCCGGGTCGAGCCCCGCCGCCAGCCAATCGAGCATCATCTCATGGATGTTTTCCTGGAGTTTGTCGGTGGCTTCAAGTGTGGTCAAGGCGTGGATATCGACGATGCAGTAGATACACTGGTAATCCTCCTGGAGCTTGACATAGTTCTGAATAGCACCCAGGTAATTGCCAATATGCTGTCTTCCAGTCGGTCTCGCTCCAGAAAAGACGCGATCTTTCATTACTTGCCCTTTCATTTACGGAAAAGTCTTACTAGAATGAGGGCATGGGACGCCGACCAACACGAACCCCGTAAGGATAATTACCGGCGTTTAAGACCCATGCCCACTGACGCAATAAGAAGAAACAGAGACTGCGATTTCCCTATGTGTAAGCCCTCATGCCCAGAACCTCCCTCCCCACAATGAGCTTCATGATCTGGGTGGTTCCATCGGGCATGGTCAACATTCTAGCATCCCTGAAGTATCTCTCCACGGGGTACTCTTCGGAGAGGCCCATAGCACCGTGAATCTGGATAGCTTTGGATGTCACCCTCAGGGCCGCTTCAGTAGCAAAGCCTTTGGCGAGGGAGGTTTCCATGCGGTTCTTCACCCCTTGATCGCCAAGCCAGATGGCACGATATGTCAGCAAACGCGCCGACCAGGTATCAGTGAGCATATCGGTGATCATTTCCTGGACCATCTGGAAGCTACCCAGGGGCTTGCCAAACTGTATCCTCTCCTTAGCATACTTTATTGAGGCATCAACAGCCGCTTGAGCAATGCCTACAGATATTAACCCCATACCAGCCCGAATACCATTGAGCCTCTGCATAAAATCGAAATATGCCTGCGCCGCTTTGTCGCCTCCACCACCCTGTCCTGAACCGCCGAGCATCCACGGGGCGACTATGATATTCTGCTCCGGCACGGGGCAATCGTCAAAAGACATCTCAGAGGTGGGAGCGGCACGCCACCCTATTTTGTGGAAATCCGTTGCTTCCCAGGGCGAAACATCCCTGTCGAGGAGAACCGTGGCCATCCCTGCCTGCCCCTTGCCTTTCTCCGTCTGCACCAGAGCGATAGCCACATCAGCAATGGAGCCATTGGTTATCCATGTCTTGGTACCGTTAACTACATAGCGATCGCCACTCTTGGTCAGCATAGTCTCGATCGCAGTGGTATCAGAGCCCACATTGGGCTCGGTAATGGCCAGGCAGCCGATTGACTCACCTTTCTCGATTTTTGCACGTAACTTCTCCTTGGTTTCCCCTCTGGCCATTGCCAACGCCGCGACAGCCAATCCAGCTAACCCCAGGGCACCGCTCAAACTCGGCCAAACACGCGCCAGTTCCTCGCTTCCAATCGCACCAGTGATTGCATCCATCCTCTCCTCGCCACCAAGCTCCTCGGGCAAATGGTAGAAACCCAAGGGCATCATCTTCTTGATGTACCCTATTACCTCTTCTCTGCTGAATGCTCCCTGCCTATCACGCTCATCTACTATGGGAGCGATCTCCTTCTCCAGAAAATCCCTGATGGTCGTCTGCAACATCTTCTGCTCTTCGGTGAACTCGAAATCCATATGGACAGCCTCCTTTTTTTTATCTTGCGTAACCTCTCAACTTGGTAAGAGCCATAGGATAATTTGCATTAAAAGCCATATTAAGTCAATAACACTCTGAAACCCCCTCTTAAAACGAACTCGCTCTTAGCTTGCCTCTTTTTCGCCTACCCGATTTCGCAGGATGCCAATGCCTTCTACTTCAAGCTCAATGACATCACCGGGCTTGATCCACTTGCCATGTTCCGCACCACACCCCCCACCCACAGTCCCTGAGCCCAGAAAATCGCCTGGGTACAGGGTTTCATCCCTGGAAGCATACTCTATAATCTGAGCCCAGGTGCGGAACATGGTTCCGCTATTGCCGTCAGTCCATACCTCGCCATTGATACGAGCGACCATCCTCATATTGCGGCAGTCTACTTCATCAGGTGTCACCAGACAGGGCCCCATCACATTGCAGGTATCCTTCCCTTTGGCCGGACCAAGCCCTACACTCATCTCCTTCATCTGGATATCCCGAGCGCTGACATCATTGAAAATAGTATAGCCCGCAATATATTTCTCAGCCTCATCCTGACTGATATTCCTGCCCTCCCTGCCGATGTAGATACCATACTCCAGTTCATAGTCAAGCAGGTCGGTGAAGCTGGGCCAAAGGATGGTATCCTCAGGGCCAATCACACTATCAGGATTTCCTTTGTAGCACACAGGTATTTCATACCAGGCCGGAGGAAGTTGCCTTGCCTCTGATGCGCCTGCGTGCTGTTCAAAGCTGATATGGTCCCTCAATGAGTTAGGTCTGGGCACGGGCGCCTTGAGCCGCACTTCACTCATCTCATACAGAACCCTTTCCCCACGCGGCCCAAGGGGAGGCGCTTCACTCATCTTTTTTGTAACATATTGTATCGCAATTTGAGCCGCATCTTTTGCATCTTCACCGACACAAAGGAAGGCGAGCATATCTGGAGGAAGGACCACCGCTCCTATCTCATAGGCCTGCGGATGATTGCGCTCCTCCTTCAAATAAAGGATATAGCCCATATTGAGGTCGATAATCTTGTCGTGGCTAAGAGCGCCTATCCTGAGGAAGGGGCCAAGCAGTGTACAAACTT
>CAZZJX010000155.1:0-4249 GCA_964654845.1 uncultured Dehalococcoidales bacterium | reverse complement strand
AAAAAGCTCTCTGGTTGTCATCGTTTGGTCGTCATAGAAGTTCATATCCCTGGATGTATTGAAGAAGCCTTCTACATTCTCTTGGGGTATTTTGAATCGCTCCAGCAGGATGCGGGTGAAATCCTCCCTGTCGAAGGTTGTTGTGAAGGAGAACTGGGGGTTGTCAAACCTGATTCCCTTTAGTTGAACGATCATGTCAGCAATTTCAGGGCTCCAGTATTTACGACAGGTCTTAATCATGCCGACCGGGAATCCGTGCAGGGAGACGTCGAATATGTGCCCCCCCTTCCTCTTGAAACAGGCAGCCAGTCCACCGAGCTGATGGTGCTGCTCCAGCAGTAAAACTGAATGGCCGTTTTTAGCCAGCATGTTTGCACTGGTCAGCCCGGCTAGACCGCTGCCAATGACGATGGCATCATATTCCGGCTTGGTATCCCTCAGACGATCGCTCATCGGTAAACTTCCCTCATATTATCCCTTCTGTAGTATATGGAGATTTGCCATGGAAATGCCGCTGAGCATTGCTCCAACGATCCCCAGAAACCCCTGGTCTGTCCCGCAAATAAACAGGTTCTCCAGATGTGTTCTTCCTGTCTTGATCTTGTTTGGAGTCCCATATACCGCACCGTTCAAGTGACCCGTGAATCTGTGAATCGTCTTTGGAGTGAAGACATCTGTGTAAACGATTGAGTCACGGAAATCTGGTACGAATTTTACCACCTCTTTAAGAGAGATTTCAAGCCAGGCAGCTTTCTGGGCTTTATATTCTTCCTGCTCTAACTTGTTCCAGAGATCGAAATTGGCCATGTTGGTTACCCTGATCATGGCTTCAGGCAGTGGGCTTTCGAAGTAAAAATTGTTAGGGCAGCAAATAACACCGCTTGAAACATCGACCAAATCGTCCGGCTTTCTATAACTGAATTTATCCGAGTTATTGAAAAAGATGATAGTTGTGTCATAGCCCACTTCCGCAAGTTCGCTATCAAGGACCATGATGAACTCTACGAATGAAAGTCGCCCCACATCATACTTGACTCTCGCAGGATCGTAGTCGGATAGAAGCCTCATGGTTTCAACGTAACCGGCCGATGATATTATATTATCTGCCGTCAGCACTTCATCGTTATCGAGCATTACCGATTCAACCCTGCCGTTAGCAACCTGAATACTTTTTACACCGCACTTCAGCCTTAATTCACCACCGTTATCTTTATATTTTTTTACCAGTACATCGAGGATCTGCCGGACCCCGGCCTGGGGCCGGGCAAAACCTTCACAGAAGATACTACTAAACATAATAACGAACTGCCCGAATTCCATGTCATTTTCCTGGGCATTGCCGTAGTACATGAGCGGGCAAAAGATCATATCAACGAGGAGTGGGTCGGAGATAATTGTACTCACGGCTTCTCGAGCCGATATTGGTTTTGCATCCAGGGCCAATGCGTCATATTCAGAAATGGTTTTAAGCAGCTTGTGGAAGTTGTCGGCTTGCGCTGGGAAATTCTCCACCACCTCTTGGATAAAAAATTCCAGGTTGTTATTGAATCTGAGGGTTTTCTCTGGGAACCTGACCGCTGACGTCCGTTGCTGGCAGAGGGCAAAATCTTCAGCTTTTAGCTTGAGCTGCCGCAGCAACTTTGGTAGTGGAGTTGATTTGGTACCGCGGGGGACATAATTGGTCATTGCATGAAGGCCAACATCGAACTTATGCCCATCCCGGCTGTAGAATGAGTTTAATCCCCCGACATGATGGTGTTTCTCCAGGATACAGACCTTTTTGTCGTAGTAGGCCAACCTGATGCCGGCAGCGAGGCCGGACATCCCTGCCCCTATGATAATAACGTCGTAAGTCATATCCGTGCTCTATACAAAGGCTTCTCCCCTGTTTGGCAAGGGGAGAGATTTTTTCAAACCTTCAATTCCTTAGTGAAATGAGGTAGAACGATATACTATGGTCTGCCGGCACCTATTTGCTAAATACCTTCCCTTGCGGTTCCGGCCAAGTGCTTGCCTTAATACTATTGCGCAAATCTTTTAACGATAAGGGCGGAATTCATGCCCAACATTCCGAAGGAGTTATTCAAGATATAGTCGACCTTATCCACCTTTTTGGGTTCGTTGATTACCAGGTTCTTAAAGGCGCACTCAGGGTCCAGGTTGTCCACATTGATCGTCTGGTGAACGACGTGGTCTTCAAATGAGGGTAAATTGCCCACCAGTTCTAAGGCGCCAGCAGCGCCCATGCTATGGCCAATGTAACTCTTGGTGTTGTTTATGTAGGTATTTGAATTATCCCCGAAGACTTGTCTGATTGACTGGCATTCTGCCTTGTCCCCTTCAGGGGTTCCTGTGGCATGGGTATTTATGATATCGATGTCGCTTGCTGATATGCCAGCTTTCTTGAGAGCAAGGTTCATGCACTCAGCTTGCCTTTGCGGGTTGGGAAGAACGTAATCGGATGCATCCGAGTTGATGGCGTAACCGACGATCTCGCCGTAAATCCTTGCGCCTCTTTTGAGTGCGTCACTCAATTTCTCCAGAACGCACATACAGCCGCCTTCGGAAACGACAACACCGTTTCGGTCCCTGTCGAAGGGACGGGATGCCTTCGTGGGGTCCGTGTGGCTCGCTAACGCACGTTCATTTTTAAAGCTGAGATAAATACCAAAACCGTGGATGACCTCTGAGACCCCACCAGCCAGGGCCAAGTCTACTTCACCCAGCAGCAGCATCTGTGCGCCGTGTATAAGTCCGAGGCTGCCGGCGGCGCAAGCACCTCCCAGTGTGTAGTGCGGGCCAGTAATCCCCATATTCAGGGTGATTTCGCCCGCTGGCGCACTGGCCACAGTTCTTGGGTTCTGGTGGTGGGACCAGAGGTCTAGATTGTAGCCGAACTGCTTGAGGTTATAGATTTCATTCTCGGTTTGCACGTTACCGTGCTCGGTAATCCCGACATAGATACCAATTCTCGATTTATCAACGGAGTCAAGATCCAATTTCGCGCCAGCGACTGCTTCGTGAGAGCAGTAAATCCCAAAAGACCCTGCTCGCGTTCCCCGACGTAGTTCCTTTTTCCCTTGATACTTCAGTAGATCAAAATCGCACGCGCCAGCTATGACCTCGCCCATGTAGTGGGTCTCGACTGTCCCAATTCCGGATTTGCCAGCGAGCAAGTTCTGACGAAATTCTGAAAGATTGTTTCCGTTTGGTGCCGATAGACCAATCCCGGTGATTACGATCCGTGTTTCATTATTCATCTTGGCCACTATTTCAATTATAGGATTCTCATGCTACCATAGCACACCGAGCATAACACCAGCTATGCCACTACCGCCTGCCATTAGCAGAACATTATCACCTGTATTAAGACGACCCTCTTCAATTCCTACAGCTAGCGAAATAGGAAGTGAACAAGAAGCGATGTTTCCCAGGTACTCTACAGTGGAAAATCCCTTGGATTCATCCAGCCCCACGGTGCGAAACAGCAGCTGTTGATGGACAGTGCTAACCTGGTGGCAGAAAACCTTGTCTATATCCAGCCCCCTCCACCCCAACTCTCGTTGGAAGGCCTGCCATGTTTCGCGCGCTAATATTTGGCCGTTTTTCAGAATTCCTGCATAGTCCGTACTCATATAGGGGTAGCTATGCGGGTCGTAGAAATAAGTATCAGGTTCTACGCGGCAGAGGTCGTTGTGTTCTGAAGCAGTACGAATCACTCCCCCCAAGAGTTTGTGGTCGGATTTCGACAGGGAAGAACTAGTTAGCACCACTGCCACCGCTCCAGATCCCAGGGTTAGAGAGGCAAACGAGACCTTGAGCTTATCCCTGGTGATGTCCGGGTCATTTAGGACTTCGTCGATCGTTCTTTCAATACATCGCTTACCGCCCTCCGCGCCAACCACGATCCCTGCTTTTACCTGGCCCAGTTCGATCATATTTGCCAGAGTTACCATGCCGTTGGTGAAACCCAGACAGGCATTTGAGATGTCGAAGACAAGGGCTGTGGCAGGGAGGCCCAAAGAATTATGGACTATCAAAGCTGTCGCCGGCTCGAGATAATCACGACATACGGAAGTATGAAGTAGACATTCGATGTCCCCTTTATCGATTCCCGACTTGGCTATAGCCTTTTCTGCTGCTCTTGTACTGGCCTGGCTTGGCGTCGTCTCATCGTCCCAGAATCGCCGCTCACGAATTCCGGTCATCATTTCGAAGCGTCCGTAAGAGAGATTCAGTTTCTTGTATA
>CAZZJX010000154.1:0-4265 GCA_964654845.1 uncultured Dehalococcoidales bacterium | reverse complement strand
GTCGCCATCTACTCCGAGCCCGTGGAAATAAGAGCCATTTATAAGTCGGAAGCAGGAGGGGCGTGGTCTGCAGACGAACTAGAAGAGTATATCCCTAAGACGATACTAACAGGCTATGTTAACCCTGCCCCACCCGCAGCGGAAGAGAAGAAAACCGGCTCATAAAGTAGCAACCTACTTGTGGGGTATCTCTAGATAGGGGAGGGAAAGCCACGCAGGCTTTCCTCCGCAGGCCTCCAGGGACTCGCAGGAATGGTTTGAACAGAAAGCAGGGTTACTATATGGATATGGAGCTAGGCAGATGACTGTAAATTTTAGACCTATCCCATGTAGAAAACGCCACCGGACGAATATGCGGCACTATTTAATTTAGGGAGTTAAGTGGTAATTAAAACGATTTACGTAGCTATTTTAAAGGAGGGAATCATATGATAGGCATTACATCGTATGGAGCTTATGTCCCTATCTATAGGCTGAGTCGGGAGGAAATTGCCCGGGCATGGGGAGGGCGCGCTGCCGCCGGGGAGAAGGCAGTTGCTAACTTCGATGAGGATAGTGCGACTATGGCAGTGGAAGCTGTAATCGATTGCCTGAAGGGCATCGATAGGCAAACTGTCGATGGCCTGTATTTTGCCTCTACGACATCCCCATATATGGAAAAACAATCAGCAAGCCTAATAGCCCTGGCCGCTGATTTACGCCGGCAAATCTTCACCGGAGATTTCACTAGCTCCCTGAGGGCAGGGACTATCGCCCTGAGGGCAGCTCTCGATGCTGTCAAGAGCGGATCGGGAAAGAGAGTTATGATAGCCGCAGCCGATTGCCGCTTGGGCGTTCCCCAGTCAAGTTATGAGCTAGACTTTGGTGACGGCGCTGCTGCCCTCCTGATTGGAGATGAGGATGTTGCCTGTGAGATCGAAGGCAGCTACTCTCACGCTGATGAGATTATGGATACATGGAGATTGCAGAGCGACACCTTTGCTAAGTCCTGGGAAGACAGGTTTATCCTGACCGAGGGCTATGTATTGAATACAAGAGAGGCAATCTCAAATGTCATGAAGAAATACAGCCTGACGCCGAAGGATATCAGCAAAGCGGTCTTCTATGCCCCCGACGCCAGGAGGCATTCAGAAATGGCTAGAGCCCTAGGCTTTGATCCGAAGACCCAGGTTCAAGACCCTATGTTTGATCGCCTGGGCAATACCGGCTCCTCCTTTGCTCTAATGATGTTAGTAGCCGCTTTAGAGGACTCCAAGCCCGGAGATAGAATCCTGTTTGCCAATTATGGCGATGGCTGTGATGCCTTTATACTTCGGGTTACCAAAGAGATAGAGAATATCAGGGATAGACGGGGAATAAAGGGGCATCTGGAATCGAAGATGATGCTCCCTAACTATGGGAAATACCTCCGCTTCCGCCAGCTTATACCTATCGCAGGCCAGGCGCGTGAGGCAGCAAATGCCTTTGCCCCGGTGGCCTGGAGGGAGCGAGAGCAACTTACTAGTTTCCATGGTTCCAGGTGTAAGCGCTGTGGAAAAACCTTCCATCCTATGCAGAGGGTATGCATATATTGTGGAGCCAAGGATGACTACGAGGGGGTCAGGCTTTCCGATAGGCCGGGTACCCTCTATACCTACTGCATAGATAGCCTGGCCCTCAGTGGAGACCCGCCGTCAGTCGTGAGCAAGGTCCACCTGGATGGAGAAGTGGGGGTATATTGTCTTATGACCGACAGAGATCCCGATAAGGTCAAGCCCGACATGCCAGTTGAGATGACCTTCAGGAAGATGCACGATTCCGGGGGAATGCACACCTATTACTGGAAATGCAGACCCCCACGAGGAGTGCCGAAGGAGGGCTGAGAAGCGTCGGTTTTCCAGAGGTCTCTAAAAACAAGGAGGTAAAGGAAATGTGGACCATAAAAGACAAGGTTGCCATAGTTGGCATGGGATGCTGTAAGTTCGGAGAGAATTGGGATAAGGGCGCCGATGATATGATTATCGACGCTACCTACGAAGCTTATGAGGATGCTGGGATGGAGCGCAAGGACATCCAGGCTGCCTGGGTGGGGACAACTGTTTCCGGTGCCGGGGGAATCACCATAGCCGCACCTCTAAAACTGGACCGCATCCCCATTACTCATGTGCAAAATTTCTGCGCCACCGGGATGGAGACGATCAGGAGTGCTTCCTTTGCCATAGCCTGTGGTGCCTATGATATTGTCCTCTGCGTTGGCTATGAGAAACTGAAGGATAGTGGCCTAGCCGGGCTTCCCGCTGGCTACATCCACCCCGTCTTAGGTGTTAACGTTACCGCACCAGGGCGGTGGGCTATGGGAGCCGTAAGATATTTCCAGGCCTATGGCCTCAGCCCAAAGGAAGGCAAAGAGACCTTAGCCAAAATCTCGGTGAAAAGTCACTATAATGGCGCCAGACACCCCAAAGCTCATCTTCGTAGGGAGGTCACGCTGGAGCAGGTGCTCAACGCGCCGATAATCGCCTGGCCCCTGGGACTATTTGATTGTTGCGGAAATACCGATGGAGCAGCAGCGGCAATTTTGACCAGGGCTGATATGGCTAAGAATTTCAGGGATGACTATGTTTTGGTCAAGGGGATAGGGCTTGCCATAGGCCCTGCTCTGGGGAAAGAGGACGGCGCTTATGATTATATCCATCTGCCAGAAACAGAGGTCGCTGCTCAACAGGCATATGAACAAGCGGGGATAAAGGACCCCCGCAAGGAGCTGGACATCCTTGAGCTACATGATTGCTTCACAATAAGCGAGCTTATGACTCTTGAAGCAATAGGGATCTGCCCCAAAGGGAAGGCCAAGGAGGATATTGACGCCGGTACCTTCACTCTCAAAGGGGAATTGCCGGTTAATGCCGATGGTGGTTTGAAGTCCTTCGGCCACCCTATTGGCGCCAGCGGGGTGAGGGAGTGCTACGAGGTATACAAGCAGATACAGGGCAAGGCAGAGCTACCGGAACGCCAGTTGAAAAAGGAGGTCAGGCTTGGATTGTCCCATAACCAGGGGGGGCATCCGGGAAGCTTGCTTCCTATAGTCACGATCCTGGGGCGAAAGGATTAAGCGAAGCAGCTCATCGCAATTGAAAGAAAGGAGGTCAAATGGGCACAAGACTAAAGGACAAGGTTGCTGCGATCACCGGTGCTGGCCGGGGCATAGGAAGGGCTGAGGCTTTGGCTCTTGCGGCGGAGGGAGCCAAGGTCGTGGTAAATAACCGCACCTCAGCGAAGGGTGGCACCCCTTCTGATGTCCCGGCGGCTGATGAGGTGGTAGCGGAGATCAAGAAGGCCGGGGGCGTTGCGGTTCCCAACTACGACGATGTGTCCGACCCAGAGGGAGCCAAGAACATCATACAGACGGCAGTGGATGCCTTCGGACGGGTGGACATCCTGGTAAACAATGCCGGCATTCTCATGGATGCTCAGGTATATAAGATGACGGATGAACAATGGGAAAAAATTATAAAGGTAGACCTCTATGGCGTCTTTTACACCTGTCGAGCGGCAGCAGCAATAATGAGGGAGCAACGCTGGGGGCGGATTATAAATACGTCCTCTCAGGCGGGGGCTTGGGGGCGGTTCGGACAAGGTAACTATGCCGCTGCCAAGGAAGGTATAGTGGGTTTGACCAGGGTGATGGCCCGAGAGCTGGGGCCCCGCGGTATAACCTGTAATGTTATCCGGCCGCGAGCCGGTACCAGGGTCTCCCTCAGCCCAGAGACCCAAGCTGCCTGGGAACGGGAGGGCAGGTTCGATTTCATCGCGCAGTCGAAGATGCTGAAATCGGAAGATGTAGCCCAATTTATTGCTTATCTGTGCACTGAGGAAACGGCCAATATCAATGGCTACACCTTTGTGGTCGGGACAGATGGTATCGGCCTCTACCGGGAGCCAGAGCCACCCTTCAAGATGATATACTCCTCGCAAGGTTGGACTCTAGACCTTCTGTTGGAAGTGATGCCCACGACGCTGGCAGATGGTCTGGTAAATCCAGCTCCACCCAAGACCACCTGAGTAGCAGTGACTTTCGGGCCAATTAGGGCAAGGCAGAGCTAAATTCAAGACAGGAGTGAGGGGCAAGCTTGGTTTGTAATGCCACCCTGTCTTCGGTTAAAATGGGCTATATTCCTTTTGAAAGGAGATAATGGGTATGAAATATGAAAACGTTCTCCTCGAAATCGAGGGGAAGATTGCCACAATTACCCTGAACCGCCCTGAGAAGCTGAACGCCATAAATG
>CAZZJX010000153.1:0-4331 GCA_964654845.1 uncultured Dehalococcoidales bacterium | reverse complement strand
GTCAATGGTCTGGTCCAGTGTCTTAACCGTGTCATAGAACTCGGGCAGGGTAAGTTCGCCAAAATCGACTGCCGTCTTCAATTGCGGGGTGATCTCCTCCGGGTTTTCCACTGTCGGTACTTCCTTATAGACCCTTTGGAAGATGGTGTCTCTTGTCCAGAAGTTTCCCAGCCCTGGTATTCCCCCCAGATGAGCGCAGGAACCGAAAGCAACTACAAGGCCAGATTTTCGCCTCAAGAGCTTAACCATCTCCTCCTGTTCTCCCAACCTTACTGCCCCATTAATAAAGCTCACCGCTATCTCACCATCACCCAAAGCTTCGACATCCTTTTTCTTGAAATCCAAGGCAACAGGCCATAGGACAATGTCAACAGCCTCAGCTACTTTCAACAGATCCTCATTGAGGTCAACAACCGCCTCCTCGCATCCACCACATGAAGCACACCAGTAAAAAGCAACCTTTGGTTTGGCCATGCCTACCTCCTTTTCTTCTTAGGCAGTGACTCTTAGCTTTCTCATCCAATCATTGAAATCGGCAACTGCCTAGCTGTCTGCCGAAGACAAAAAAATCCCCCAGAGTCGAATGCTTTTAGAATTGATAATACCAGAGCACACCTTGGGGGAAAACGGGGAACGGAGGATATTAAATGTCATCCATATTTGATCGCTATCTAATTGAATGTGCTGCCTAACGGCAACAGAAACTAACACTACGGGATCGCAATTTCCCATAAGCTATTTTATCGCATGGAACTATTTACTACTAACCCAGTTTGAGGATCTTTGCTCGGGGCATATACCCAGTCCTAGCCTGTTAGCTAATAATAAAAGGCCCTCTTTCGTACAGAATTGCTTTTCGTCCGGGTCGAGGAAAACACCACCATTGTCAATCTCTATAATTCTGAGATGAGCCCTAACGGTTCTCTGGTCCATCCCCAGTGCAACTGCTAACTTCGGCACAGGGAAACATCCACAATTACACTCCTGAGCCATCTCCATCAGCTTGCCGACGATTCTCTCGTGCCTGATTGTATAATCTCGGTTAGCCTTGTTATGCATGTCTACCTGCCTTATGCAATATCTTGTGGATCTATACATATATTAGCATTGTTACCTGGAGTTTGTCAACTTGTATCTACTCTCAGATTCATATACAATATAATGTAGAAGTAATGCACGAGCTTGCCATTACTCAAAATGTGCTTGATATCGCCCTGGAACAGGCTGAGAAACATGACGCCAGCAAGGTCACTAGGATTAATCTGGTAGTCGGAGAGATGTCAGGGGTGGTCGATGAATGTGTGCAGTTCTATTTTGAATTTCTCAGTAAAGATACCATCGCCAGTGATGCTACGCTCTCCTTCGAAAGAATCCCCATAACGGCTCATTGCTACGACTGCGACACAACCTTCCCTCTTGCCGAGTTCAATTGGATATGCCCCAATTGTCAAGGCAGCAACATCGAGGTAGTGGCGGGACGTGAACTATATATCGATAGCATGGAGATGGAATAATGGAAATAAAGGTTCTTCAGGATATACTGAGTGCTAATGACCGCATAGCGAAGAGGAACAGAGACTTACTTGATGACAAAGGAGTATTCGCCTTAAACTTGATGGCCTCTCCGGGAGCGGGAAAGACAAGCCTCCTCTTGGAGACGATAAAGAGGTTGAAGAATAAGGTGAACATCGCCGTTATCGAGGCTGATATCGCTTCAAGCCTGGATGCAGACAGGATTAGTAAGGAAGGAGTGACAACGCTTCAGATAAACACCGGCGGCGACTGCCATGTCGATGCCAATATGCTCAATAGCGCTCTTGAGAGCATGTCTTTGCAGGGCACTGATTTACTTATACTGGAGAATGTGGGCAACCTCGTCTGCCCCGCAGAGTTCACTTTGGGGGTAGACAGAAATGCGATGATCTCCAGCATACCCGAAGGCGACGATAAACCCTATAAATACCCTTTAATGTTCAGCGTGGCCAATACGGTGCTTGTCAATAAGATCGACCTCTTACCGTATGTTGAATTCGATTTTCACAACTTCAGTCGAGGCGTTAGTGTGGTAAACCCCAAAGCTGAGCTTATGCAGATTTCTTGCAAGACGGGAGAGGGAATAGACGAGTGGGTCTCCTGGTTACTAGCTGAAATGAAGAAGTAGACTTACTCTCACTGGAGCAAACGTTACCTTGATTTTCTACTCGACATATCCATTATTTATAAGGTAAGTTTAGTTCGGTTACGATGACTACAATAGAGGCGCTAAAACTTGTTCGTATCAGCGTTCGCGGCGTCGTCCAGGGTGTGGGCTTTAGACCGTTTGTCTATCAGCTTGCAACAAAACACGGGCTAACGGGATGGGTGTTAAACACTTCAGGCGACGTCAAAATCGAGGTAGAGGGCAATCAAGAGGCACTCGGTCGATTTCTGATAGAGCTAGAAAACGATACCCCTCCCCTGGCACACATCGATGATATCTCAACAGAGAGAGTTGCACCTGCTGGCTACACCACATTCGAAATACGCCATAGCCTTGCTGAAGAGGGCAAATATCAGCTAGTCTCCCCGGATATCGCCACCTGTGACGCATGCAAGAGCGAGCTTCTCTCCGCAGACGATCGGCGCTATCGTTACCCTTTCACCAATTGCACCAATTGCGGACCCCGCTTCACTATCATTGAGGACATTCCCTATGATCGCCCTAATACCACGATGCGCCGCTTTGTAATGTGCCACGACTGCCAGCGGGAGTACGATGACCCACTGAACCGTCGTTTTCACGCCCAACCCAATGCCTGCCCTCAATGTGGTCCTTCTCTCAAACTGGTGGATGGCAATGGGAAGACTATTACCTGTGACGATGTCATTACCACTGCAAGCAAACTGCTAAAAGAAGGAAGAATCCTGGCGATTAAGGGATTGGGTGGCTTTCACCTCGCCTGCGATGCCACTAACGATAAAGCGGTGCAGCTGTTGCGCGACAGAAAAAGGCGCCCCTATAAGCCCCTGGCGATAATGCTGGACACCATTGAGAATATCAGAAGACATTGCATAGTGTCCGAAGAGGAGGAAGGGCTGCTTACCTCTCCCCAGTGCCCCATAGTGCTTCTGCGGTGGCAAGATGGTTCCTCCGTTTCAAAAAAGGTGGCGCCTAAACTCAAATACCTGGGTGTGATGCTGCCCTATACCCCTCTGCACCATGTGCTTCTCAGGGAGATTGGCCTTCCTTTAGTGATGACCAGCGGGAACATAAGCGAGGAGCCTATCGCAAAAGACAACGATGAGGCACTGCGCAGACTTGAGGGCATCGCCGACTTTTTCGTTCTGCACAACCGCGACATACACAGCCGCTACGATGATAGTGTAGCCATCGTGGAGAGAGGAAAGCCCCAACTCGTCAGGCGAGCGCGCAGCTATGCCCCTTACCCAATTCACCTCCCATTCAAGGCAAAGCAGGTCCTCGCCTGTGGTGCCGAGCTTAAAAATACCTTCTGCATTACCAAGGACAACTATGCCTTCGTCAGCCAGCACATTGGCGATATGGAGAACCTGGAGACCATGGAGCACTTCGAGAACACTATCGAACTCTACAAGAGGCTCTTCCGCCTTGAGCCAGAGGCTGTGGCTTATGACCTCCACCCGGAGTACCTTTCCACCAAGTACGCCAAGGAGCGCGCTGGCGACCTACCGCTCATCGGAGTGCAGCATCACCATGCCCACATCGTTAGCTGTATGGTGGAAAATGGAGTTCAACAGCCGGTCATCGGCGTCGCTCTTGATGGCACGGGCTATGGCAACGATGGCACCATATGGGGCGGGGAGTTTCTGGTCGCTGACTATAGGGGCTTTAAGCGGGTAGGGCATCTTGAATATGTGCCCATGCCAGGCGGTGCTGCAGCAATAGAGAGACCCTATCGCATGGCTTTTGCCTACATTTACGCCCTCTTAGGACAGAGCATGGTCGATAATGGCCTACCCTTCATGAAAGACATCGACCAGCATGAGAAAGAGATTATGAAACGTCAGCTCGAAAAAGGTATCAACTCTCCCCAGACCTCAAGTTGTGGGCGGCTCTTCGACGCGGTATCAGCGCTCCTCGGTATCAGAGGAAGGGTGGACTACGAAGCTCAAGCAGCAGTTGAAATGGAAATGGCGGCAACCGATGCGATTGGCGAGATGAAAACCTATCCCTATTCTATAGTAGAACAGGACGGGGTCAGAATCGTGAAGCTTAAAGAACTGTTTGAGGCTATTATCAACGATATAGATCGCCTCCCCGTAGGCACGATATCCCTCGCTTTTCACCACACCATAGCCCAAATGACAGCAGA
>CAZZJX010000152.1:3198-4341 GCA_964654845.1 uncultured Dehalococcoidales bacterium | reverse complement strand
GAGGAAACTGCTAATGCATTTAAAGTCCCCCGAGAAAAAATAAGGGTGGTTTACAATGGTATCGATACTGATATGTTTCACGAGTCTAATGGCGATGGTAAGGAGCGTGGTCGCCTCATAGTTGTGGCCAATAGCGCGGATCGGAAAAAGGGCATCATCTATCTGCTTCGGGCGGTTCAACTGCTGAGGGAAGAGATGGATGTGAAACTCACCATCGTTGATAGGGGCGCCCCGGAAAATAAGTATACACCGACTTTGGTACAGAGATATGGGCTTGATGGAAGCGTTTCTTTCACCGGCAGGCTGAGTGTAGAAGACCTGGTCAAACATTACGGAAGGGCTGAGGTTGCGGTGGTCCCTTCGCTTTATGAAGGGTTCGGTCTACCCGCCGCTGAAGCGATGTCCTGTGGCCTTCCTGTGGTTGCTACCACCGCTGGGGCGCTGCCTGAAGTCGTAGAGGATGGCAAGAATGGCATTCTGGTTCCCTCACGAGACTCTCGTGCCCTGGCAGGTGCGATTAAACGCCTGCTCAAAGATGAACATATGCGCAAGGCTATGGGTGAGGAAGGGAGACGAAGGGTGGTAAGGCAGTTTGACTGGAAGGAGGCAGCGAGGAAGACGATTGAGGTATATCGGGAGGTGCTCTAGGTGCTCACAGTTAACTTCAAAATGTTCAAGATAGAAGATGGCGATATATTCTTAGACGCCGGTTGTGGCGAGGGAAGGCATAGCTATGAAGCGTGCCGCCGCAACAGTCATGGCATCGTGTGTGCCATGGATCTAGATGATTTGAGCCTGAGGAAGACGCACTATGTACTGCACTACATGGATTCCCAACAGGAGGCAAATGGTAACTGGAACGTGCTTTTTGGTGATGCTTTAAATCTGCCATTCAAGGATGCCTCCTTCGACAAGATTATCTGCTCTGAGGTTTTGGAGCACGTCAAGGATGAGGATCAAGGAGTCAGGGAGTTCGTCAGGGTACTGAAGCCTGGTGGTGCGCTGGCAGTCACCGTCCCTACCTACCTTACCGAGACGGTCTACTGGGCGCTTGATGACGACTACTACAACCATCCTGGCGGCCATGTCAGGATTTTCACTGCCAAAAAATTAATTACTGCTCTTAGAAGGAACAATCTAGCC
>CAZZJX010000152.1:0-3141 GCA_964654845.1 uncultured Dehalococcoidales bacterium | reverse complement strand
TTGGCTTCTTCGTTGCATCTTTGGTCTGAAGAATGAGCAGGCAAGGGTTCCTGCACTGTACCGCAAGTTCTTGGAGGTACCCCTAGCCACCAGGTCCAAGTTTGTTCCCTGGATGGAGCGCATTTTAAACTTCTTCTTTCCCAAGAGCATAGTTGTGTATACAAGGAAGACATAGGAGGCACACAGAGTGAAGATATGCTTACTGTGCTATCGAGGAAATATGTATTGCGGCGGCCAGGGCATTTACACGTACTACCTTACCCGCGAGCTCCACAGGTTGGGGCACGAAGTAGATGTCATGGTGGGGCCGCCATACCCAGATATCGCTGAAGGTATCAGGGTGCACAAGCTGGAGAGTCTGAACTTGTACGATTGCAGTATTGAGGGCAGAAGCTGGCTACCACTAGAGAACCCCTATCGCATCTTCAGCCCTTTTAATCTCTTTGAGTTCGTGGCAACAAAAATGGGCATGTTCCCTGAGATGCTAACCTTTAGCCTCAGGGCTTACCAGAGGGTGCGCCAGCTCCTTCCTGGGCATCGCTTTGATGTCGTCCATGACAATCAGTGCCTGGCTTACGGCCTTCTTCTCATAAAGGCCTTGAACATTCCCGTTGTGGACACTATCCATCACCCCTTGCCCATTGATTTGAAGGCGGACATTGTCCAGGCTCGGCACGTTTTCGAGGCGATCAGGCAATGTCTGTTCTACCCTCCAATGATGCAAGGCATTGTGGCCAGAATGTTAGATAGGGTAATCGTGGACTCTCGGAGCTCGGCAGAGGAGGTGGGGAGGGTATTTAAGGTGCCTGAGAGCAAGATGAGAATGGTTTATATAGGTGTTGATACTGACGTGTTTAGGGGTGTTGATGGGCATGGAAAGAGGCCCAATAGCTTGCTAGTGGTGGGGAGAACTGAAGACCGAAAGAAAGGCATTCTTTACCTGCTTCAGGCATTGCGGCTGCTCAAGAGTGACAATGTTGACGTAAATTTAACCGTGGTGGACAACGTGATCCCTGATAACTTTGCCCCTAAGCTGGTCAAAGAGTATGGACTTGGGGATGTGGTCAAGTTTACCGGTAGGGTAAGCACTGAGGAGTTGGTGAGAGAGTATTCAAGGGCGGAGATCGCGGTCACGGCGTCTGTCTATGAAGGTTTTGGTCTTCCTGCTGCCGAAGCTATGGCCTGTGAGGTTCCAGTGATCGCCACTCATACAGGGGCGCTCCCTGAGGTGGTGAAAGATGGAGAGACGGGAATTTTAGTACCGCCGGGGGACCCCTTTGCGCTCGCCAGGGCAATTAAACTTCTGCAAGCAGATGAGCATTTACGTCACCGGATGGGTAGTGAAGGAAGGAGAAGGGTGGAACAGTGCTTTTCTTGGGAACTGGCGGCAAAACAGACTCTCGATGTTTACGAAGAGGTTCAATTAGGCTCTAATCACGCCTAGGGGCACCCTTGATGATAATTACATCGCTCAGCGATGGGACTCTGTGGGCAATCTTATCAAGAAAAACCAGGATGGTCTGGGAAATCCTTCTGGGCGGCATCGAAATAATCTTGCCCCAATAAGGAGCGGTCCAGAGTAACGAGATTGATAGGATTTTTGTAACCTCGAAATGACGCTCTACCAAGTTTATGATAATAGGATAATCAAACTTGTAAGTATGATCTAGGGGGAGCTCCCAGGGGGTCCTTGGGTGGTCTCCTTTGATAAACTTCTTTAGTATTGAGTGCAGGGCTCTTCCGAGCCGGCAACTAAGGCTTTCGAAGTTGGCAATGGCGATTACCGCCTCCCCCTCTGGCTTAAGAACCTGAGACATCTCCTCAATGCTCCTCTGAGGATCGGGAAAATGGTCCAGAGCGCCTTTGCATACAACCTTATCCAGGGAGTGTTTCTTGAAGGGCAAAGCCTCACCGATGCCGCGCACTAAAGCAACCGCGCTGTCGCAGTTCGTCAAATAGTCTTTTGCCTCCTTAAGCATTCTCCCCGATGGATCAAGCCCCGTAACCTTCCCTCCGCATTCGGCGAGCTGTAGTGCATCGGCAGCTTTGCCGCAACCGATATCCAAAATCCATTCCCCCTTTTGTGGGGCAACCATCGACTGAGTTCCCTGGGTCATCCTGTCAAAGAGAAAGACGGTATCCAGGTAGTGAATCCCGGTGACTACCTCCTCGTCGTCCCAGTCGAGGTCAACCTTTAGCTGGTTTTTTTCAGAGTTCATGAAGATTTCTTTCGATACTTGGCCATCCCCTCCGTATATAGGTCCCCACCGTGGACATCGTTTATGACGATGGCTAGGAAGCTCTCCAATTCAAGGCGCATGATTGCCTCTGGCCCCAAATCCTCATAGGCCACCATCTCGGCCTTCTTTATCGATTTGGCGATCAGTGCCCCAGTCCCTCCGATTTCGGCGAAGTAGATGGCTTTATATTTTTTGATCGCGTCCTTCACCTCGTTGGAGCGTGAGCCCTTTCCAATCATTCCCTTTAGCCCTGCGGCAAGCAAGCGAGGTGTGTAGATGTCCATGCGCCCACTGGTCGTGGGTCCCGCAGCGCCGATAACCTGCCCCGGCTTGCTGGGGGTAGGACCCATGTAGTATATGGTCTGCCCGCGGATATCGAAGGGCAGTTCTTCTCCACGGTCCATGGCTTCGATGAGCCTATGATGAGCAGCATCGCGAGCGGTATAGATAACCCCTGTTAGGGTGACCAGTTCTCCCGCCCTAAGCTCTTCTATTACCTGGGGGTCTAATGGCAACGTGATATCCATATGCTTCTGTTGGAATTTAAAGATTACCTCAGGACGCTTATATAACAGATGGCGTAGTTATGTTCACCGTCTACTGTTGTGTGCACGTTCTACCTTAAGGTTCCCATATAGTGAGCGGTGAGCTGACGCTTCCTAACCTCAGGGTCGGTATAGTCAGGAAGGAGCATGGGTGATATCCTATCAGTATCTATTCCTGCATCATCAAGCTCTTTGTGGTAGGCTTTAACATGCTCTAGTGTCAGCTTTCCCTCTTTGGCCTTTTCCTTAGCATATATTGCAGCATTTTTACCGGCAATTCGGCCCAAAACTAGGACATCTAGAATCGAATTGCCGAAGAGTCGATTCTCCCCATGAACTCCTCCACCTACCTCGCC
>CAZZJX010000151.1:0-4343 GCA_964654845.1 uncultured Dehalococcoidales bacterium | reverse complement strand
CTCCAGGCCCCACTCCATTTCGGCCGGCTCCACCCCGATGATGACCACCTCCGTCCCTTCCGTCCAGTAGCTACTCAATTTCAGGCTATCCATAAGCTCCCATTCATGCAACGACATGGGATTCCTATCAGGCTGGTCTATGTCATCGGGAGAGAGTCTGTAGATGGTGCCCGCCTCGCCACCTCCTCTCACCGCATCGATGATAATAAGCTTGTCGATCTCCCCCACAAATGCCAGGGCATCGGGAGATGTGCCACCATCTATCACCAGTATGTTCGAGGGCAGATGTCGCCGCTGTAGCTCCTGCACCACATGAATCCCCACCCCTTCATCCTTAAGCAGCAGGTTCCCCACCCCCACTATCGCTATCTTCTTCTCTTTGGACCACCCCACTTCGGTGCATCTCCCGTCTCTATTACTAAGCTCCAGAATTATATCCCCACCTCTTGCTTCCTGTCCAGAAATGTTAGAATAAGATTGCATCTTACGTGTTAACGCCTTTGTCTCATTCTTGCATTTTCGGTTTCCTTTTTGTCATACATATATGCCTCAACATAAAGCCGCTGCTCCAGTATTTCGAAAGGCTGATCGGACCCCTCATCTACCTCAATGTTGGACACACCTCCGCCGATGTGTATCCAAGCCGGGGTTTCTTAGGGAACAATAAGTATTATTGAGGCCGCTCCGCCACGGGTAAGTTCACCACCGAAGCCAACTACCAGACTGCTTGAAGTATCGGCCATACTACCCAAGATGTCTCATCTCAACTACTATGGCTGTTTTGAGCAACCATCCCTGGTTTCTTTGGGCCACATACAGCGAAACATGTAGTATTGCTCGGGATACTGCTTGATGTATGGCTCGAGGGAGTTCATGATTTCCTGCGTCAGTGCCCGGACGTCTTTGCTAACCGAGCCGCTTGGCTCGAAACTGATGCATTCGCCGAAGGAAGTGAGAAAGGTATTGTCGGGACGACGCACCGAGGTCATGGGCACGATCTTGGCACCGGTCTTGAGTGCCAGGGTGGCCGCTCCGCGGGGCATTTTCATGACGGCATCACAGAACTTCACCGGTATACCCTTGTCCGCGTTCGGAATGTCAATGAGCAGTACCAAGTGTTCGTTGCGGCGCAGCGCTTCCACCATCCCACCTACCCCCTTCTCCATGGCGACAACGTTCATCCCCTTGCCCCAACGTCGATATTGAACATACCCGTCTAGCCTTTTTGAGGGCATACTCTCAACAACGACGTTCAAGGGGTAATCATTCAGGACGACTTTGGCGCCAGCCAGTTCCCAATTTCCCTGGTGTAAGCCGACGAGGATGCATCCCTTTCCCTCCTCAAGTGCCTTTCCAAAGTTCTCCTCCCAGCCTTGAAAGGCAACTCTTTTCATTATCTCCTCTGGCTTGACCGCCGGCAGGCAGACGTACTCCAAAAGGTACTTGCAGTAATTGCGTAGCGCCCCCTTCGCCAGTCTATCGATCTCTTTTTTGCTGGCATTACTGCCCACGACATGCCTCAGGTTCTCCCTGAGGCATGTTCGTCCCCGGGGCCACACAAGATAAACAATATAGCCGATAACATAGGCTAGAGCGTATCCAAACCTTATAGGAAGTACTCGGAATACTAGGCCAATAATGCTGCCCAACAAGTAGAGGATCACCGTTCACTCCCAGTCACGATCCCCCCAATCCTCTCGTAGGCTTCCTTGTCGTTATCTAGAGCAAAATCTCTCATTTCAAATCAAAATGAAAAAAGGCCTATTACTCACTCCCCTAATCGATGATACTTCCGCAGCATCTGGCCGTCAAGCCTGCTTGCTGCCCCCCGTTCCCGTCGATTTATCTAAAGAATTGGGACATGGATTTCTGTCAACACTCTTGACAAAATAGATAGCATCTTATATAATTAGTAATAGTTATCATTAATGAAACTATTTAAATCAAGGTTTGTTTGAGCACTATGCACAGGAATACGAAACAGAAAGAGGCCATACTTAGGATTCTAAAGGGTACAACCTCTCACCCCACTGCTGATTGGATATACGAGCAGGTGAGACGTGAAATACCCAATATCAGCCTGGGAACAATATACCGCAATCTCAGGTTGCTGAAAGAGGAAGGAAAGATACTGGAACTGGATCTGGCCGGCAGCTTCAATAGGTTCGATGCCAACACCAAGAACCACTATCACTTCAGGTGTGAGCTGTGCGGTCGGGTATTCGATCTGGATGAGCCAGTGGATAAAGAGATTGATAAAAGAGTGGCGAGAAAAACGGGCTTCAAGGTTAGCCAACACCGCCTGGAATTTCGAGGCCTGTGTATCGATTGCCAGCGTGTAAATTCGCCTACAGTTAATCAGACGAAGGCAAGTTCATAAAACTGGAACAGCAAAACGTAGAAAGGAGATGGCGAGATGATCGCCGGAGAGAAGGGACACAATCTGTGGAAGGCCTACATGAAGACATGGGCCGATCTCGGACTGGACCATGTGCAGTTCAACATGGTAGATGACGCCACGTTGAGAGCGGCGCAGCGGGAGCCTGAGAAGTATCAGGAGTTGATAGTTCGGGTTGCGGGCTACAGCGCTCACTTCGTGGACATAAGCCGCAAGACGCAGGACAACATCATCCAGAGGACGGTGCAAGGGTTGGGATAATGCATCAGCCTGCCCTCCATCAGAATTGATGGCCAAAGCAGCAATTTAGCTGGTACCTATTTAAGTCTTGCGAACCAAATAGGAAGGTGAAGGTAAGATGGCAGAAGCAAAAAGCAAGAGCATTGATGCAGCCACTGTCAAGATGATAGAGAAAGCGGCCCGTGATGGGGTTAATACCGCTTTCGATAGAGCGGAAGCGATGAAGCCCTGTCCCATAGGGGTGGTCGGCAGTTGCTGTAAGCACTGCGGGATGGGGCCGTGCCGGGTTCCTCTGCCCAAAGGGAAAGAGGAAACACCAGAGGATAAACTGAAGAGGAGAGGTATCTGCGGGGCGACGGCGGAGACCATTGCCGCCCGGAACTTCATTCGCATGGTTGCCGGTGGGGCGGCTGCTCACTCCGACCACGGTCGAGGGGTTGCCGAGCTCTTCCTGGCGGCGGCTGAGGGAGAGGCCTCAGGCTATGAGATCAAAGACGAACAGAAGCTGCTGCAACTGGCTCTGGACCTGGGCGTGGAGATCGGAGAGCGGAGTAACAATGAGATAGCTATCGATGTGGGTAAGATGTGCCTGGGGGAGTATGGCCGGCAAGAGGGTGAGCTTTTGTTCCTGAGACGGGCGCCGCTGAAACGCCAGGAGGTATGGCGTCGCGAGGGTGTCGCTCCACGTGGCGTGGATAGGGAAATCGTGGAGATAATGCACCGAACCCATATCGGGGTAGATCAGGATTACAAGAGCCTGCTCCGCCAGGGAGTAAGGGCGGCTATAGGTGATGGCTGGGGTGGCAGCATGATTGCCACCGAGTTGCAGGACATCCTGTTCAGCACCCCGGCACCGGTCCTGGGCAAAGCCAACCTGGGAACGCTGGAAGAGGATAAGGTGAATCTCGTCATTCACGGCCATGAGCCGCTGCTCTCCGAGATGATTGTGGCCGTGGCCCAGGAGCCGGAGATGATAGAGCTAGCCAAGTCCAAGGGTGCCAAGGGGATAAACCTTTCCGGTATGTGCTGCACCGCTAACGAGATACTGATGCGCCACGGAGTGGCTATCGCCGGGAATTTCCTGCAGCAGGAACTGGCTATAGTAACCGGAGCCGTGGAGGCCATGGTGGTGGACGTGCAGTGCATTATGCAGTCCATACAGACGGTAGCCGAGTGCTACCATACCAAGATTATCACCACCTCGCCCAAAGCCAAGATTACCGGTGCTATCCATATTGAGTTTGACGAGCGCGATGCCCTGAAGTCGGCGCGGGAGATAGTTAAGATGGCTATTGATAACTTCCCCAACCGTAAGGGGAATGTTTATATCCCCGGCGAGGCGGTCGACCAGATTGCCGGTTTCAGTCATGAGACCATCAACTACCTGCTGGGCGGCCTTTTCCGGGCTTCCTACCGCCCGCTTAACGATAACATCATCAACGGGAGGATAAGGGGGGTGGCCGGGGTGGTCGGCTGTAATAACGCCCGGGTCAAGCATAATGAGGGCCATGTCCTCATGGTCAAGGAGTTGATAAAGAACGACGTGCTGGTGATTACCACCGGCTGTAACGCCATCGCCTGTGCCGAGGCCGGTCTAATGGTTCCCGAAGCCGCCAAGGAGTTTGCCGGTAAGGGGCTGGCCGAGGTCTGCGAGACGGTGGGTATACCGCCGGTGCTGCACATGGGTTCCTGTGTTGATAACAGC
>CAZZJX010000150.1:0-4344 GCA_964654845.1 uncultured Dehalococcoidales bacterium | reverse complement strand
TCAACGGTTGGTGGACACTTCGGAAGAGGCAGTGGTATGGGCATGGGGCGTGGAATGGGTATGGGAAGCGGTATGGCGATGCCACCGGCTGGCCCTATGCCTCAGGCTCAAAGCCCTGAGGAGGAGATGGAGTTGCTGAGGGGTCAGACCGAAATGCTGAAACAGCAACTTGAGGCTATTCAGCAACGCATAGAAGAACTACGGGATAAGGGCAAATAAAGAGGCAGGTTATGCCAATCTATGAATACCGTTGTACCCAGTGCAGAGAGAAGTTTGATGTGCGCCAAGCTATAGGCGAGGATGGCTCCAAGGTGACTTGCCCTAAGTGTCAGGCGGGTAATCCGCAAAAACTACTGTCCACATTTTTCAGCGCAAACTCTAGCGAATCATCGGACATAAACTGCCCTACATGTAGCTCAGGCGTGTGTGGGCTTCCGCCAATGTGATAAAGGAGATACAGTCATGCCTAGAGGAGATGGAACAGGGCCACCTGCAGGCGGTGGTCGTAGAATGGGAAGAGGCGAAGGCAGAGGACAGAGAGGTGAGAGAAGGGTGGGAGGAAGGCAGCCTTTGGTTGGACGGGAGGAGAATTGTGTATGTCCCAATTGCGGCACAGTGACGCCCCATCCAGTAGCGGGAGCTTGCTACAACTTAAGTTGTCCCCGGTGTGGAGCAAAGATGGTGAGAGGTTAAATGATCATCTCAGTTGCCAGTGGAAAAGGGGGCACCGGCAAGACTCTGGTCGCCACTAGCCTTGCCCTGTCTTTGGGAAGCCAGGTGCAGTTTCTGGACTGCGATGTAGAGGAGCCCAACGCCCATATCTTCCTCAAACCATCAATTAAGCATCAAGAGACCGTTTCCGTGCCTATACCTCAGGTCGATGAGCAGAAATGCACTTTCTGTGGCAAGTGTGCTGAGGTTTGCGCCTACAATGCCATCGCTGTATTGCCAAAGAAGGTGCTAGTGTTTCCAGAGCTATGCCATGGCTGTGGTGCCTGCTCTTACCTTTGTCCCGAGGGGGCCATCTCTGAGGTGGGGAGGGAGATAGGCGTCCTGGAGATGGGCTATTCAGGTGAGATCGAGTTCATCCACGGGAGGCTTGCTATCGGGGAGATGATGTCTCCGCCCTTAATAGGGAGGGTCAAGGAACACATCGACGCACGGAAGACGGTGATTATAGATGTTCCCCCGGGGACGTCTTGTCCGGTGGTCGAGGCGGTGAAGGGGAGCGATTTCTGCCTGTTGGTGACCGAGCCTACCCCTTTTGGTCTCAACGACCTAGCTCTAGCTGTGGAGGTCTTGAAGAAGCTGGGCATTCCCTGTGGTGTGCTGATAAACCGCGCTGGGGTGGGGGATAACAAAGTGGAGGAATACTGTAAAGAGGAAGGTATCCCCATCCTGCTCCACATCCCGCTGGATACTGAGATCGCCCGCAATTATTCCCGGGGGATCACCCTGGTACAAGGGATGCCTGAGTGGCACCCAGCCTTCCAACGGCTTTTCAAGAGCCTGTACGAAATGTCATCAACACAATATGCCAAGAAGCAAAGCTAATGAATGGTAGACAAAGCGCTAAAGGCGTACAGACTGAAGCCTCCATCCATGGATGTGCGTGTTTTCCTACTGAAGTGAAAGTCTCCCAAGAGACGAAGACGTCAAGCAAATTATTTCTCAGTTCTGGGATAATGTGGTAGAATTGGGGCGTTGACCTTCTTAGGGGTTAATAAATTGCTTTAGGAGGCATTGATGAAAGAGGCAGATGTAGTGATCATCGGTGGCAGTGCTGCGGGCCCTGTTGCCGGTGTAACAGTCAGGAGGCACTATAAGAATGCCAGTATCCTGCTTGTCCGACAGGAAAATAAGGTCATGGTGCCGTGCGGTATCCCCTATATCTTCGGTACCGTAGGATCTCCTGACAAGAACGTCATACCTGATGCTCTCCTTTCAAATAACGGAATTGAGTTAATGGTCGATGAGGTGACCTCGGTAGATAGGGCATCCAAAATCCTAACTACCAAAGGAGGTGAAGTAGTCGGCTATGAAAAGCTGATCTTGGCTATCGGTTCTGTGCCGGTGCGCCCTCCTATACCGGGTATGGACCTGCAAAACGTGTTCCCCATGTGGAAGGATGCGGACTTTCTTGGGCAGGCACAGGAGATTCTGGGCAGGGCCAAAGAGATAGTAATTATCGGAGGGGGCTTCATCGGCGCTGAAATGGCTGATGAATGCAAGAAGATCGGGGACGTTAATGTCACTATAGTGGAGCTGCTGCCCCACTGCCTCATGCTTGCTATGGACGAAGAGTTCTGCTGTATGGCGGAGAGCAGGCTGGAGGAGCGTGGCATAAAAATCATCACCGATGACGGGGTAAGGTCCATCCTCGGAGATGGTAAGGTGAGTGCGGTGGAGCTTCGAAGCGGCGATAAGATAAAGGCAGATGTGGTTATCGTTGGCATAGGGGCCGTGCCTAATACAGAGCTTGCCAAGGATATGGACCTGAAGATAGGTGAGGCAAGGGGGATCTGGGTCGATGAGTACATGAGGACGAGCGATGAGAACATCTTTGCCTGCGGAGATTGTGCTGAGAAGTTCTCTTTCTTCACCAAGAAGCCGTCCGGTATGCGATTGGCTTCTATAGCCACTATTGAGGCCAGGATCGCCGGTGCCAATGTCTTTGAGCTTAGAAGGAAGAATAAAGGGGTGGTAGGAGTATTTGCCACCGCTTTTGGTGATTTCGCTCTCGCGGCTGCGGGACTCACGGAGAAAGCGGCAAAGGAAGCCGGGTTCGATATTGTAATCGGTGAGGCGGCAGCCGTCGATAAGCATCCAGGCTCGATACCTGGCGCAAAGGAAGTGAAGACAAAACTACAGTTTGACAAGGAGACAGGGAAGATAATAGGCGGGGAGCTTTCAGGCGGCATTACGACGGGTGAAATGGCAAATATCATCGCTGCCCTCATACAGAGTGAAATGACGGCGGATGAAGTAGCTACTTTCCAGATGGGCACCCAACCATGCCTCACCGCTTCGCCCATAGTCTACCAGATTGTAAATGCTGCTGAGCAGGCACTAACCAAACTACGCTAAACGGACTTAGAATAAGAACCCTGGGATATGAGCCGGGTGTACAGAATGTGCTGGGGCGTTGGAGTGTATGTACCTCGAATTCTACATGATGGAGACGGATGCTGGGCTGCTGGGCCCCACCTGCCGCGGGACTTCAGAGCTCTGCTATGCTCCTCTCGGCTTCAGAGGTGGTGATTGCCATAGAGGCTGAGGAGGTTGATCTTGAAGATCGCTGCTGCATCAGACGATGGGGTCAACATCAGTCAGCACTTCGGCAGGGCATCCTACTATGTGGTGGTTACCGTTGAAGAGGAAAGGATTGTGGCTAAGGAGACAAGGTCTAAACCTGGCCATCAGACCTTTGCCGCGCACGAGCCGCCGAAACTGGCTCCCGGGGAGCGTCATGGCTACGATGCCGGTTCGGAGGTCAGGCATGGTAGCATGGCAGATACTATCTCCGACTGCCAGGTATTGCTCCTAGGAGGCATGGGCTGGGGAGCCTACGAGGCTATGAAGAGCTACGGCATCGAGCCTATCGCTACCGATGTGAAGGACATCGACGAGGCAGTCAAGCTGTATCTTGCCGGCAAACTCCCCAATTTGATGGAGCGTCTTCATTAAGTTTAATCGTATAGGCAATTCTGTGAAGAGAGGGTTGAAAGATGACATCGGACTTCAAGGAACTGGAAGAGCTGGTTATGGCAGATATGCGGATGGTTTATTCGGAGCAGGTCATTGACCATTTCCAGAATCCAAGAAACCTGGGCGAGATTCCAGATTCCGATGGCTTTGGCACCATAACTGGTCCCTGTGGAGACACAATGGAGATATCTTTGAGGGTGCGGGGAGATAGGATTATCAATGCCAATTTCTGGACCGATGGCTGCGGACCCAGTATTGCCAGCGGCAGCATGACTACGGAGCTAGCCAAAGGGAAGAGCATCGCTGAGGCTCGGAGCATCACCCAAAATGACATCCTGAATAGCTTGGGCGGGCTGCCGGAGGAAAACGAGCACTGTGCCCTTCTGGCGGCGAACACGCTGCATGAAGCAATTAAGGACTATGTAGCTTTGAAGAAAGAGCCTTGGAAAAAGGGTTACCGCAGGCGTTGAATCGTTGTGATGTGCCGGTGAATTCAGTTGTTTATGGTCCGGTTCCCTCCTGGCGGTTGGGAAGGTCGCTGGGCATCGACCTTTTATCCACAGAGGGTAAGACCTGCTCGTTCGATTGCATATACTGCCAATTAGTCACTACCCTTTATCCACTGGCGGAGCGCCG
>CAZZJX010000149.1:0-4349 GCA_964654845.1 uncultured Dehalococcoidales bacterium | reverse complement strand
TCATAGGCTCAACGGGGTGGAAGGCAAGATACTAGAGCCAAAGGGGGTAAAAAAGACAGCCAGAAAGCAAGAGAACCTCGATGCGCCAATCACAACGCTCAAGGGGATCAGCGCTAACCAGGCTGCCAAGTTTCGCCGACTCGGCGTTGAGACAGTGCACGACCTGCTCTACTTTTTCCCCAGGCGCCATATTGACTACAGCAAAAGGAAAACTATCGCCCAACTGGAGATAGGCGAGGAACAGACCGTAGTCGCCACGGTCTGGCAGGCACAGGTTACCAACCTGGGTCGCAGGCGTTCCACCGAGGCCATCGTGGGCGATGAGACCGGTAACATGAGGGTTGTCTGGTTCAATCAACCCTATCTAGCCAAGAAGCTTCACACCAACTCACAATTGGTCTTGAGCGGAAAGGTGAGCCTGTTCAAGGGAGTAAAGGTCTTCCAATCACCAGAGTATGAACCCCTTACCGAGGATTTGACTCATACCGGTCGGCTCATCCCTATCTACTCACTCACCGAGGGGCTAAGCCCTCGTGTGGTGAGGAGGTTGGTTAAAGAGACTGTGGAACTTTGGGCACCACAACTTTCCGACTTCCTCCCCGAGGATATGAGGAGTCGTGCCCAGCTCCTTATGCTTTCCGAGGCGATAAACCAGGCTCACTATCCAGAGAACGAGTTCCTTAAGGATAAAGCCAGGAGAAGGTTGGCCTTCGATGAGATGTTCCTCATCCAGTTGGGACTGCTCTTACGGAGGCGTGAATGGCGGGAGGGTGGTAAGGCAAGCCCTATCAAGCCTGATCAACAGATTGTGGAAACGTTCAGCAACTGCCTGCCCTTTGCTCTTACCAGGGCTCAACAACGTGCTCTCAAGCAGATCCTCGCCGATTTGGCAAAGGTAAGGCCGATGAGTCGGCTTCTTCAGGGTGAGGTTGGCAGTGGGAAGACCGTGGTGGCAGCTATAGCGCTCCTGGCCACGGTGGCTAGTGGCTATCAAGGTGCCTTTATGGCACCCACTGAAATACTGGCGGAGCAGCATTTTACCAACATCTCTGTTCTTTTGGCCCGAGCAGGTGAGGAAGGAAATCTAGAGGGTAGCCTGCGAGCCTTCTCATCCATATTGCCTCATGAGATCACACTAGCCCTGCTTACTGGAAGTATGAAAAGGAGTGAAAAGGAGGAAGTGCACCGGGCTATTTCGGAAGGAAAGGTGGATATAGTTGTAGGTACACATGCCCTAATTCAGCAGGTGGTGGAGTTTAACAAGCTCGGGCTCGCCATTGTGGATGAGCAGCACCGCTTCGGAGTGATGCAGCGTTCGGTACTTCGTCAGAAGGGTTCCAACCCGCACCTGCTGGTAATGACCGCAACACCCATCCCGCGCAGTCTGGCACTCACTCTCTATGGCGACCTCGACCTCTCGGTGATCGATGAGCTCCCAGAAGGCAGGCAGCAAATAAAGACCAGGTGGCTCGAACCTGAGGAGCGAGACAGGGCTTATCGCTTTATTCGCAAGGAGACCGGTGAGGGACGCCAGTCTTTCATCATCTGTCCCCTGATTGAAGAGTCGGAGGCTATCGACACCAAGGCGGCTATCACCGAATATGAGCGTCTCTCTACTGACGTCTTTCCTGATCTTCACCTTGGGCTGGTCCACGGCAGGCTCAAGGCTGCGGACAAGGAAGAGGTAATGAGAAGGTTTAGGCGGGGAGAGCTGGACATCCTGGTGGCCACCTCTGTGGTGGAGGTGGGCATAGATGTGCCCAATGCTACGGTGATGCTTATCGAGGGCGCCGATCGCTTCGGCCTGGCACAGTTACACCAGTTTCGTGGCCGAGTTGGCCGGGGCGAGCAGGCCAGCTATTGCATTCTGGTCGCCGAGAATCCGACGCTGGAGGGAAGAGATCGCCTGAGACTCCTGGAGAGCACTCAGGATGGGTTTGTGCTAGCTGAAGAGGACTTGAAGCTCAGGGGGCCGGGGGAGTTTTTTGGCACCAGGCAGAGCGGCCTCCCCGACCTGAAGATGGCCAAGCTCTCCGACATGAGGCTCCTAGAGCTTGCCAGAAAAGAGGCGGTTCGTATGTTCAAGGGGGACCCGCAGCTCTCTTCGCCTGAACACCAGCTCCTTGCAGGAGAGATGGCTCGGCTGTGGCAGGACGGATTCACCGGTATGGAGGCGTGATGATAAAAGACGATATCACAATTCTTCTGAAAGAGGCGGCCCTTGAGGCACAGAGGAGGGATTTGCTTCCTCCGGTAACGATGCCTGATATTGTGCTGGAGCGCCCCCAGAATCCGGAGCATGGTGACTATGCCTCAACTCTCCCATTGAAACTGGCAAGGTCAGCACGGATGAATCCACTGACCATCGCCCAGAACCTCGTCAGTCTTATACAGCTACCTGACGAGATTGACAGCATCGCTGTGGCATCGCCTGGTTTCATCAACTTCTCACTGAAGAGCGAGTGGCTCACCAAGCAGGTGGAGGGCATCATAAGTGCCGGCGAGCGATATGGAGATGTTGATTTGGGGAAGGGTGCCAAGGTGCAAGTGGAGTTTGTGAGCGTCAATCCTACAGGTCCACTGCATGTGGGGCATGGCCGCGGTGCCATCCTGGGGAGTACTCTGGCGAATGTGCTTGCTTCCTCGGGATATGATGTGGCCAGGGAGTATTACGTTAACGATGCTGGCGGCCAGATGGATGCCTTCTATCGTTCACTTTATGCGCGCTATCAGCAGGCACTGGGGATTGATGTCCAGATGCCCTCCGAGGGCTACTTCGGCGAATACATGATGGATATTGCAAGAGAGATCATCGCTGAAGAGGGAGAAAAGCTATCAGGCAAGCCAGCCGAACTGGGCAAGATTGGAGTGGATAAGGTCATGAAGACTATTAAGTCCGACCTTGAAGCACTTGGCGTATCCTTCGATGTCTGGTTCAGCGAAAATAGCCTTTTCGAACAAGGGCAATATGACAGGGTGATGGCTTTCCTCAAGGAGAGGGGCTACATAAGTGAGAAAGAGGGAGCGGTTTGGTTCACCTCTACTGCCCTTGGTGAGGATAAGGATAACGTGCTGGTGCGAAGCGACGGCGCTCCAACATACTTTGCCACTGACATCGCCTACCACTACAACAAATTCATCGAGCGTGGCTTTTCAAAAGTGATAAACATCTGGGGTGCAGACCATCAGGGGCATGTCTCTAGAATGAAGGCTGTAGTATGCGCTCTGGGCATCGACCCAGATAGGCTTCAGATAATTATCTCACAGATGGTTACCCTGAAGCGTGGTGAGATTGCGCTTCGGGCATCGAAGCGCACTGGCGAAATAATTATCCTTCGTGAGCTTGTAGATGAGGTTGGCCCCGATGTCTGTCGCTTCTTCTTCCTCTCCCACTCTGCCGATAGCCAGATGGACTTCGACCTGGAGTTGGCGAAACGCCATTCAGCGGATAACCCGGTCTACTATGTTCAATATGGTCACGCTCGTATTGCTGGCATCCTTAGTCTGGCCAAGGAGAGGGGCATCGACTATAAAGAGGGGAACGTTTCGTTGCTCACCGGTGACTCCGAACTCGCCCTAATCAGGAATATGCTCCAGCTACCAGAGGTGCTGGAGTTGGTAGCCTCCACTCTGGAACCGCACCACCTCCCCTACTATGCTTTGGATGTGGCAACCGCTTTCCATAACTTCTATGAGAAATGTCGTGTAATTTCCTCTGATGAGGCGCTCACCTCAGCTCGTCTCAAGCTGGTTGAGGCTGCCCAAATCGTTCTGGCGAAGGTCCTTCATCTTATGGGGATGACCGCTCCCGAGAAGATGTAAACACTGGACGAAAGGTGGGTGAGAACGGGTATGGCGCTTGAGGGAAGTAAGAGTCCTGGATTTCACCCTATGCCAGCGTGATGCTGCTGGCTGGTCTGCCTGTTCATCTCTCCTGGGACAGGGTGGCGAGGAACTCGGCGTTGGACTTGGTCTTGGTTAATCGCTCCAGGATCAATTCCGTGGCCTCGGTGGTGTTTTGGGTGTTTGAGGCCACCAGATTTGCCATTCGCCGTAGTAGCCAGATCTGCTGTAGGGTGGTCTCATCCATAAGTAGCTCCTCATGACGGGTGCCGCTACGCTGGATATTCATAGCAGGGAAGATCCTGCGTTCAGAAAGCCTGCGGCAAAGATGGAGTTCCATATTCCCGGTTCCTTTAAATTCCTCGTATATGAGATCATCCATGCGGCTCCCCGTATCGACGAGGCAGGTGGCAATGATGGTGAGCGATCCTCCCTCCTCGATGTTTCTGGCAGCGCCAAAGAAGCGCTTGGGAGGGTAGAGGGCAACTGAGTCGATGCCTCCAGAG
>CAZZJX010000148.1:0-4349 GCA_964654845.1 uncultured Dehalococcoidales bacterium | reverse complement strand
GGTTAAGGCACCATGCAGCCACACCTGTCCGGCTGGAGTGGATGTACCTCGCTACATTCGGTATATCAGTATGGGCGACTTTGACGCTGCATTGGCTGTTATCAGGGAGAGAATACCATTCCCGTCTATTTGTGGGCATGTTTGCCCCCATCCCTGTGAGGCCAAGTGCCGGCGAGGGCAATTGGACCAATCTATCGCCATCAGGGCGCTCAAGCGATTTGCCGCAGAAAGAGGAAATGGACTTTGGAAACAGAGATCCAAAATAGGCCCAGCTACAGGTAAGACGGTTGCTGTTGTGGGCTCAGGCCCAGCGGGACTGACTGCGGCTTACTACTTGGCTAAGCAAGGGCATGCTGTCACTATATTCGAAGCATTACCTGAGCCAGGTGGCTGGATGATGTATGGCATTCCCGAATATCGCTTGCCTCGAGATGTGTTGGCTGAGGAGATTGACGAGATAAGGAACGTTGGGGTCGAAATAAGGACAAATACCAAAGTCAATTCTTTGGATGAACTTTTTGCCAATGGTTATAATGCTGTCTTCATTGCTGTCGGTGCTCACCAGGGAACCAAGCTGGGGATTGAAGGTGAGAACAATCCTGGGGTTATCGATGGCGGGTCCTTCCTCAGCGATGCAAACATGGGTAACGAGGTTTCATTGGGGAACAGGGTTGCAGTAATCGGTGGTGGCAATGTCGCTATAGATGCTGCGCGGACCGCGCTACGTCTTGGTGCCAGAGAGGTCACTATTATCTATCGACGTACCAAGGCTGAGATGCCAGCAGGTGAGGAAGAGATAGAAGAAGCATTGCAAGAGGGAGTAAGGTTAGAATTTCTCGCTGCCCCAACCAGGATAGAGAGCAAAGATGGCACAGTGGAGCTAACCTGTATTCGCATGGAACTCGGGGAGGTAGACGCCAGTGGCAGAAGGCGTCCAGTGCCAATCACAGGAAGCGAATTCGGCCTGGATTTTGATACGGTAATCGCTGCTATTGGTCAGTTGCCAGAGATACCAGTACAATTCGGACTTCCCTTGGCAAAGGGGAATACGTTACAGATTGACCGTGACACGTCGGCCACAAGTAGAGAGGGAGTTTTCGCTGGCGGCGATGTGGTGAGTGGACCGGCGACCGTTATCGAGGCAATCGCCGCAGGTAGACAGGCAGCAATTTCGATAGACCAATACTTGGGCGGTAGCGGGATGATAGATGAAACGCTGGCACCGCCCGAGGAACTGGAGGCATTACCAGAAATTGATGAAGGAGAAACGCATCGTATTTCAGTCCCTACTCTGCGTGTTGGAGATCGGCTTCAGAGCTTTGCAGAGGTGGAGCTTAGCCTCGAGGAGGAAGTGGCGGTTGGTGAGGCAAGGCGGTGTCTGAGATGTGACCTGGAGGAGGATTGATGACTTCCGTGTGGTGGGTTTCCGCAGATGGGATTACGAAGTACAAATTGAGGGAGAGTGATGATGAGCACTATTACTGGGACAATTGCTGAGAAAAAAGTGGAGACAATCACCCTGACCATTAATGGTCAAGAGGTTAAGGCGAAGAAAGGGGATACGGTTCTTGAGGCAGCCCTAGAGGCCGGTATCTACATCCCCACGCTTTGTCATGACCCTGATCTCAAGCCCTACGGAGCTTGCCGGCTCTGCTTGGTTGAGATTGATGGAATGCGTGGATTGCCTATTTCATGCACTACTCCAGCTACCAGTGGGATGGTGGTGCACACCGAGACACCAAGGATAAACCAGAGACGCCGCAGTACTATGGAACTCATCTTCGCCAATCACCCAGGGGATTGTTTCACCTGTGCCAAGAACCAACAGTGTGAGTTGCTGAAAATTGCCCAGTATGTTGGCATGGAACAAGAGCATCTAGATCGGCTCAGGAAGAGCACTCGACTACTTCCTATCGACCGAAGTAACCCGGCGTTCGAGTATGACCCCAACAAATGTATCCTCTGCGCCAAGTGTGTGCGCGCCTGCCATGAAATAGCCGGCGTTGGTGCTATTGGCTTGGCCTTCCGAGGATACGAGGCACGGGTAACTACTGCTGGCGAGAAACCGCTTATTGAATCCATTTGCAAATCCTGTGGGGAGTGTGTTGCTCGATGTCCTACAGGGGCATTGACGCCCAAATGGGAGAAGGCTCCTACCAAAGAGGTCAAAACGATTTGCCCTTACTGTGGGGTTGGCTGCTCCATGTACCTTGGTGTTCGAGATAATAAGATTGCTTCGGTGCGTGGTGATCCTGACGGCGCTACCAATAAGGGAAGCCTGTGTGTTAAGGGGCGCTGGGGTTATGATTTCATTTCTCACCCTGAGAGATTAACGACACCGCTTATCCGAATAGATAACACTTCGCGCGGTGCGCCGCATAATGGCCAGCCTCATGACATATTTCGTGAGGCTACCTGGGATGAGGCACTTGAGCTGGTCTCAAACAAGCTGCTTGAACTCAAGCAAACTTATGGTTCGAATAGTCTCGCTGCATTGAGTTCGGCCAAATGCACTAATGAAGACAACTATATAATGCAGAAATTCACCCGTGTTGTGCTGGGCACTAACAATATCGACCATTGTGCCCGGTTGTGCCATGCTTCCACGGTCGTTGGCGCCATCGCCGCTTTTGGTCAGGGGGCGATGAGCAATTCTTACAGTGATCTCGAGAAGACCGACCTGTTCTTCGTCATCGGCTCCAACACTACTGAGTGTCACCCCATCATTGGTTCAATAATCAAGAGGCGGGTCAAGTTTAACGATGCCAAGCTCATCGTGGCTGACCCTCGCTCTATCGAGCTGGGCGAATATGCTGCTGCTAAGTTGCAGCACAAGCCGGGAACTGATGTTGCCCTTATCAATGGCTTGATGCACGTGATTATCAGGGATGGACTTGAGGACAAGGAGTTCATCAAGGAGCGCACCGAGGGCTTCGAGGAGATGCGGCAACTGGTGGAGAAATACACTCCTGAGGTTGTAGAGGAAACAACTGGCGTGCCTAAGGCCGACCTAGAGGCTGCTGCCCATCTATTTGGTGAAGCCAAAAGTGCTTGCATCCTATACGGGATGGGGATAACTCAGCACACCACGGGGACAGACAATGTGAAAAGCGTGGCAAATATGCTTATGCTAACTGGCAATATTGGCCGGGAAGGCACTGGTTTCAGCCCGCTACGCGGGCAGAACAATGTTCAGGGCGCCTGTGACCTTGGAGCGCTCCCTAATGTCTATCCTGGCTATCAGAAGGTTGATGATCCGGCTGTTAAGGCGAAATTTGAGGTTGCCTGGGGATGCGAGTTGAGTGATAAACCGGGTATAACGGTTACCGAGATAGCCGATGCAATCTACCAGGGGAGCATCAAAGGGCTTTTTGTCATGGGTGAGAATCCTCTGATGAGTGAGCCTAACCTTGAACATGCCAGGTCAGCGTTCGAGCAGATTGAGTTTATGGTGGTTCAGGATATCTTCCTCTCGGAGACCGCCTGGCTGGCTGATGTAGTTCTTCCTGCGGCTGCCTTTGCCGAAAAGGACGGTACCTTCACTAATACCGAAAGACGAGTCCAGCGCGTAAGGCAGGCACTATTACCGCCAGGGGAGGCAAAAGCTGACTGGCAAATCATTTCCGACCTGGCAGAGAGGATGGGGCAGCCATTGGGTTATCAGAGTGCCGACCAAGTCATGGAAGAGATCGCCTCTCTCACCCCTATCTACGGTGGAATTCGTTTCGAGCGCCTTGATGAAGGTGGCTTGCAATGGCCCTGCCCCGATACCTCCCATCCAGGAACTCAATTTCTGCACCAGGGTAGTTTTGCTCGAGGGCTGGGCAGGTTCCATGCTCTAGAAGACGTCCCGCCGGCCGAGTCAATATCTGAGACCTACCCCCTGATTCTCACTACTGGGCGGGTGCTGGAACACTGGCATACTGGCACTATGAGCCGACGCTCCAGAGTGCTTTCCGAACTGCGCCCTGATGGTGTTGTGGAGATGCATCCTGGTGATGCATTGAAGCTCGGGCTTGTGGAACGTGATTTGGTGGCGCTAAGCTCGGAAAGAGGTAAGCTGGAAACTACGCTTCATATTACCGATAGAGCACTACCCGGGGTTGTTTTTATGCCTTTTCACTGGCGTGAAGCGCCGGCGAACCTCCTCACCAGTAGTGCTCTTGACCCGCAGGCCAAGATTCCCGAGTTCAAGGTATCTGCGGTAAATGCGGTGTTGGCGGTGCTTGACAGAGCGGTGCAAGATAATGAGTTCCTGGCACGGTTGGCTGAAAACCCTGCTGAGGCTTTAAAAGACTACGAACTAACTTCTGAAGAGAAAGCTGCACTGACCAGTGGAGATATACGCA
>CAZZJX010000147.1:0-4363 GCA_964654845.1 uncultured Dehalococcoidales bacterium | reverse complement strand
GTATGGTATGAATATATTGTATGACTCGATAGCCATACAATATGATAAGGGGGAGCGATGAGCACAACTGTTAAAGTAACCCTGAGCTTACCACATGGATTGGTTCGCTTTGCTGATCGATTAGCTGCCATGGAAAAGGTTAGTCGCAGCAAATTCATTGCTGGTGTTCTACAGAAGCTGGCTGACAATGAAGAGGAACGTCTAATGGCAGAAGGCTATCTGGCTATGGCACAAGAAAACAAGGAATTTGCCGAGACCGTTGTGCCATTGGTTGATGAAGTATTATCGGATTGGAAGTGAAATGGCCATTAGCCGTGGAGAGATATACTGGGTAAACTGGAATCCCGGAAGGGGTAGCGAGCAGGTCGGCATACGACCTGCTCTCGTTATTCAGAACGATACAGGGAATCAATATAGTCCGACGACTATCGTTGCTGCTATTACTACAGCCCCAGTCAAGGCATATCCATTTATCGTGCCCATCACAGCCTCCGAAAGCGGATTGCCGCAGGACAGCATTGTGAATCTCTCTAACATATTGACTGTCTCCAGAGATAGACTGGCAGATAAGTGTGGTGAGCTCAGTGCCCAAAAGATGGCCGAAGTTAATGATGCGATCAAGAAGAGTCTGGCACTAGATTGACACAAACGTAGTATATACCGGGATTTTTGTTGTTGTTATTGACAGCCCCCCCGCCCTAAATTAGAATGGGGTAAGACGGTGTGAGGTGAGCAAAGGAAGACAGCTATATGAGCTTCAAGAAGTTGACCTGGAGATAGAGGCGAAGAATGAAGCTCTGTCTAACGTGCAGAGCCGGTTAGGCCAGAGCCAGGCTCTTGATGAGGCTCGCGCTAATCTTGCTACACAGAAGAATTGCGTTGATGAGCTAAATGCAAGCCAGCGAGCCGGGGAGTGGGAGGTGGAGGACCTGCGAACGAAGGCCGCCGGTATAGAGCAGAAGCTTTATGGTGGCACGTTGAAAAACCCCAAAGAGCTGTCAAGTCTTCAGGAGCAGGCGGAGCACTTTAAAAAGAGACGGAGGGAAGAGGAGGATAAAGTACTTGACATAATGACTGAAGTGGAGGCAGCACAAACAAGCATGGCTATGATAAGCCAAAAGGTAGAAAGTCTTGAGAAAAGCTGGAAGGAGGAGCAGGCCGAGCTTTCCCGGGAGCAGGATAGGTTGAGCACTAACTTGGCTAACCTTGAACAGAAGCGAAAAGAGCTCGGCTCAAGGGTTGATGCAGCGAGCCTGAGGCTTTATGAGGAACTAAGGACAAAGAAACAGGGCAGGGCAGTGGCCAAGGTTGAACAGGGCATGTGTCAGGGGTGCAGAATTGTCCTCCCGGTGAGAGAGTTACAACGGGCAAGAGCAAGTCAAGAATTGGTCCAGTGTGGCAGTTGTGAGAGGATCCTTTACGTGAGCTAGACGATGAGAACGATTGGCTATTTTCGAGTAAACAAAGAAACTGAGAAAGCCCCCTCACTGGTGGAGCAGCAGGAAGGCTTTGCTCGCTTTTGCCAGGAGCGGGGTTACCAGCCGGTAATGACCTTTGTTGATGCGGACTCCGCAGGGAAACTTGGCCGAACTCAGTATCAGCTCATGCTCAGCCATATCCGAAGGGATGGAACGGACACTATGGTTGTGGTAAAAAGCCTTAGCCACCTTCACCCTGACGTGCAGGAATTGATGTATCGCCTTATCGAACTTGATGCCCTCGGAGCAAAGGTTCTCTCAATCGATGAAGAGCTTGCAAGCCCATTGGAAGTAGTTACCCAGATTTGGTCTACCCAGCGCCAGAGTGGAATAAGAGGAGATGCCGTGAGGGAAGCGATGAAGCTCAGGGCAGTCAGAGGAAAAGGATTGGGCAAGCCACCCTATGGCTATAAGCTGGGTGCCGACAAGAGGCTGGAGATCGTCCCTGAGGAGGCGACCAATGTAGAACTCATCTATCGACTTTATCTTCAAAAAAACATGGGCGTGCGCCTCATCGCTCGATACCTGAATGAGCAGGGCATCACCACCAGAAGAGGCGGCCTGTGGAGTATCGTTGGCATTCGAGATATCCTGCGCAATCGGACATACCTGGGGACATCCTCCCGTTTCGGCTTCAGGGTTCCCGACAGCCACCGACCGATAATCAATCATGAAACCTTCACTAAAGTGCAGGAACGACTTACCTCCAAGACAAAGCCAAGGGGTCGTGTCCAAAGGTCGCCTTTCCCTCTATCAGGTCTGGCTTACTGTGGATACTGTGGCAACAGGATGATCGGCGTGAACCGCAGTCAAACCTGGACAACGCTCAAGAAGGGGGGGAAGAGCAAGGGGGAGTATCACTACTACCAGTGCCAGTCGAGAACTAATCAAAGCGTTTGCCAATACCATACAAGGAGAGCTGCCGATTTAGAGAGCATTGTACTTGACACGCTACGGAGTTCAAGTAACCTTGAGGCTTTAGCACAATTGACGAAGGTGCGTGATTCCAGTGACGAAACGTCAGAGCAGCCTCGATTAGAGAGAAAGCTGAAGACTCTTGATCGAAAATTCCGAGAGCACCTCGATCAGGCGACCGAGGGTGCTATCCCCTTGGAAGAATTCCGTGTTGTGAGTGGGGATTTGCTTTGGGAGAGGCGGCTTTTGGAGGAAAGGGTTGCCCTTCTCGAAGCTGAAGCAAAGCAGGAGATAACCTCCAAGCACCGGAATGAGTATATATTGGAGAAGCTAGAAGAGCTTCGAGAGCGATGGGACACCATGACCTTCCCAGCGAGAAAAGCGCTGCTTCAACATTTGATCGACCGCATTGTGGTCTACGACGACCATGTTGAAACTATCCTCAGGCTGTGATTAGCCTATGGCAAAACGAATAACCATCTATACCGACGGCGCTGCTCAGCCTAACCCAGGGCCTGCCGGCATAGGCGTCGTCATCATGGATGAATCAGGAGTGGTTATATTCGAGGCCTCGCATAGCATCGGCTACGCCACAAACAACCAGGCAGAATATAAAGCTGTCATCAAAGGTCTCGAGGAAGCAGCAAGGCTACGCGCAGAGCATATTGAGGTCAGGTCTGACTCAGAGCTTCTGGTGAAGCAGATCAAAGGCGAATACCGAGTAAAAAATCCGGGGCTGAAGCCCCTATTTCAGCAAATCCACCAGCTAATTAAAGCATTTCCGTCTTTTTCTATCGTTCACATCCCCAGAACGCAAAACAAAGCAGCGGACGCATTAAGCCGCAAGGCATTGAGACGTACTTAATTGATTTGGCGTCGGCTTTATTGTAAACTGAAGGTGGCCAGGTAAACCGGGTGACCGCTCCCCGATTTATCGGGGGGAGGAAAGTCCGAGCTCCACCGGGCAGGAGGCTGGGTAACTCCCAGGCCCCGATAACGTGAGTTATCGGGGACGGAAAGTGCCACAGAAACATACCGGTCGCCTTAGGCGACTAAGGGTGAAATGGCGAGGTAAGAGCTCACCGCTCCGGTGGTGACACCGGGGGCAGGGTAAACCCCCTCCGGAGCAAGACCAAATAGCGGGGAAGAGGACGCCCGGCCTCGTTACAACCCCCGGGTGGGTCGCTTGACCCTGATGGTAACATCAGGGCTAGATAGATGGTCACCGCCCCAACACTGTTGGGATACAGAACTCGGCTTACAGGTTTGCTTGGCCGGCTCTTATATATACAATGGCGAATCAGATGTATTCAACTTACCCAATCGACGACCTCAGGACGAGATTCATCGGCCAGAAGACCCTCTACTATCCGGTTATTTCCTCCACCATGGATGTAGCAAAACAGGCGATAAGAGACGGTGCAAGAGAGGGCACCATTATCATTGCAGATTACCAAACCTCCGGCCGAGGGCGTCTAGGCCGCAAGTGGATCACCTCTCCAGATGACAGTATTCTGCTCTCCATTATCCTCTACCCAGAGATGGAAGAGCTTCGCCTGTTCAACATGGTCGCTGCCCTCGCTGTTGCCCAGAGCATTGAGAAGCTCACCGACCTCAAGCCGATTCTTAAATGGCCCAACGATGTTCTCATCGAAGGGAAAAAGGTAAGTGGTGCCCTGATTGAGAGCGATGTCCAGGGAGAACAAGCCAATTCCGCCATCGTGGGCATCGGGTTAAATGTCAATCTCGATCCCTCGTCGATGCCGGAGATTTCAGAAACCGCTACCAGCCTTAAGGAGATGCTTGGGCGGGAGGTTTCCCGCCTGGATATGCTTGAGTCCTTGCTTTGCGAATTTGAAGAGCTATGTCAGGCACTGCGCCACGGTGAGCCTATCCACAAGGAATGGCAACGGCGACTGGATACCATAGGCAGAGAGGTTGCGGTAAAACAGGGTGATGAGGTTTTGGAG
>CAZZJX010000146.1:0-4365 GCA_964654845.1 uncultured Dehalococcoidales bacterium | reverse complement strand
ATTGAGATCAATACATCCGCCTCCGACTCTACGCCGCCATGTGAATAGAAAAGCATTCGGGCTCCCAGTTGCCTTAGCCTTTCTATAGTCTCCAAGTAAAGATCCTGGTCAAAGCTCGGTGGGGCAATGGCCGGTAGTGGTAAAATTCTGGTACTTGAGCTGGGAAATCCCAGGGCCTCACCGCAAAAAAGACCCTTCAAACTATGGTCAAAAACGACCATGTGGTGAGGTGCGTGGCCCGGGGCATATATAATCTGCAGTTCTCTACCATTGATATGGATTATCTCGCCATCCTCGGGGACCAATATCTGGGATTCTTGGACAGGAAGGATAGGTCCAAAGCGAGCCTCGAAGTCCGGGCCAAAGACCATTTTAGTACCATCAATGAGGCGAGAGGGGTCAATGGCGTGCTTTACCCCCCGGGGGTGAACCAACACTTTCGCTCCAGGGAAAAGCTGAGCCAGTGTGCCTATGCTTCCTGCATGGTCCATGTGAATATGGGTAGGAATGATGTAGGCTAGATCCTCCATCCCTAATTGTTTCATGCCTTCTTGAATGGATGGAATGGCAGCAGTTGGACCAGGCTCAATCAGAACTACATCCGACTCTTGGATAAGGTAGGTCGCGAATATGGTGTCCATACCAGGAATCGATGTCTCCAACCGGTAGACCTTATTAGCTACTTCTTTTATATCTACCATAAACCTCTCTATTATAATCTATCTAACATGTCTTGCGTCCTGCGCAGCCAGTAGACCGTTCCCATCCCCCGGAGCATCTCTTGGGCTTTATTAAGGGTTTCGAGAGATTCGTCCCTCCGGCTAGTATCGGCGTAGAGTTCACCCAATCGGAGATATCCAACAGCACAGAATGGCAGCGTTTCCAGTTCGCTCAAAGTCCTGTATCTAGAGAACATAAACAATAAAATTTCGATACCCTAACTTAGTACCTCCTCTTAGAGTCGAACTTACGACAAACGGTTTGGGAAACCGTCTTCAGGTTATGAGCTACTCAGACTGGTCAAGTAGCCCCCGTAATGGTTCTCTTATCCTCCGCTATAGGATTGACAAAGCAAGTTGCCCTGAGGCTATTTGATGCAGCTATCCATATAATTAACGAAATCCTGAATGGTTGTGAGTTCTTTCAAACGGTCAATATCTATCTCTATATCTAATGCCATTTCCACACCGATTATGATCTGTACCCAGTTAAGGGAATCGGCTTTTACATCCTTAAGTGCTGTATCCAGATTGATTTCCTGCTCATCGCAATGAGTAATCTTAGCAATTACTTTTCTTAGTTCGTCCAGTGTCGACATTCTGATTCCCCCCTGAATGCGGTAGGTTTACCTATTTATTTTCTATTAAGATGCCTGCTTGTATCCTCTCCAGTTCAGAACGGAGTTGGTCAACGAAGCCACTCTCTATAGCTTCTTTCGCACATTGAATTGTGCCGATTATCTGTTGTGCCTGGCTATTACCATGGGCCATTCCAACTACCCCATCTATTCCCCATAAAAGACCTCCTCTTTCCATGCTGGAACTGATAAGCTTGTATAGTTCGGAGGTGATATTTTTTGAGTCTTCTGGCGATAGTTTATCTTCTAATTCTTGGCTGAGCCAATGGCAAACAGCCTCACTGAGACCTTCACATAACTTTAGCATTATATTACCGATGAAGCCATCGCAGACAATAACGTTTGCTTTGCCCTTGGGAATGTCCATACCCTCCACATTACCAATGAAGTTCAATCCACTATTCTTTAACAAAGAGTAAGCCTCTTTTACAACCTCATTACCTTTGCCCTCTTCAGTACCTATATTGAGGAGACCAACGGTGGGATTGTCAATGCCATGGAAGATCTTAGCATAGATACTACCAGCAGCGGCAAAGCTTACCAGATGACTGGGCTGACAACCTACATTGGCTCCGAGGTCTAGAACAACAGTATCGGGGGCCAGCCTGAGGAAGGCACCCCCAGCCATGGGCCGGTCTACGCCCGGTAAAGTTCCCAGATATCGATATGCACAGACCGCCGTGGCACCCGTAGCACCGGCACTCACCACAGCGTCGGCTTCACTTTCCTTAACTAGCCTGGTGGCTACTGCCACCGAGCTGTCAGTCTTACGCAGGGCAGCCATGATTGGATCCTCTCCGTCTTTAATTGCCTCGCTGGCTTCAACCAGGCGAACCGGGAGATTGGTGAAATCGGTCCCATTTAGCTCACTCTCAATTTCTGCTTTTAGACCTACCAGAATAATCTCTAATCCTAAATCACCAGCGGCCTGTACTGCCCCCCTAACTATCTCGCCAGGAGCATAATCACCACCCATAGCATCAACCGCTATCCGTATTTGCCGACCTGTATTGCTTGACGTTCCCATGGTGCCTCCTTTTTAAGAAGTTAAGCCTACCAGCTATGGCTTATGGCTTCGCTTGAGCAAACATCATGACAATTTTGTTTATGGTTACAGCTACGAAATCCTGGGCATAAGAAGGCAAGCTTCTTCCTCGCCTCTTCGTTCACCTTGGCTTTCGGCTCACTGCCGTCATCCTTAGCCACAATAAAAATCCCCGATGGACAGGCCTGGACGCACTCGCCACAACCATTACACCGTCCTGTGTCAATGGTAATAGAGTATTCCCCGGTCCCATCAGTATATCCGTAGTGAATCTTCATCGGGTGTGTACTCACCTTGATCGATCGTTCTTGGGCAAAGATTGCTGCTCCCAGGGCGCCAATTATCTGAGGGTCTTCACTGATAAGTGGCTCCATGCCCGTCTTTTCTCTGAGCTTGGCCACCATCCCTCTATTCTTGGCGATACCTCCAGTTATGCTGAACTCCTTCTCTATGGATACCCGTTTCAAAAGGTTTACGCTGCGATTTGATATGGCCTCATGCAGGCCGGCGAGAGTATCGCTCTTGGCTATCCCCTGCCTGAGATAGGCAATGGCCTCCGATTTGGCAAAGACCGCGCAGATGGTATTGAAGGGGATAGCCGTTTTTGACTCAAGGGCTAAATCTCCAATCTCTTCCAATGGGGTATTCAGCACCTCGGCTATCATTTCAAGAAAACGGCCAGTGCCCCCGGCACACTTATCATTCATAATGAAGTTGGTCACCCGACCTTCACCATCACAGCTAATCGCTTTGCAATCTTGGCCGCCCATATCCAGGATAGTACGCACATCAGGGAAATACCAGTTGATACCCCGGGCATGGCAGCTTATCTCAGAGATATTTTCATTGGCGAAAGGAACAAGCACCCTTCCGTAGCCGGTCGCAACCGTATATTGAATATCACTGAGGGATAGCCCTGGTACTTTCAGGGCCGCTTCAATTGTCATGTAAGAGGTCTTGATACTCTCGGGACCGGTGTCACAGATCACCGATGACAGAATTGATCCATCATTTATCAGCACGGCCTTAGCTGCTCGGGAACCAATGTCTATCCCGGCGAATATCATCTATTTGGCACCTTTTTCTATGTTTTCTCGAGCAATTACAGCTGCTCCCAAAGCGGCTACAATCTGTGGCCTGTCGGGAACCAGAATTCCGAAACCCATCTCTTCCTCAATAATCTTTACCAACCCCCTATTCAAGGCCACACCACCAACCACTGCCACGTCCCTTTCAATACCGATTCTCTTGCACAATGATATTATACGGCTTACCACGGAAAAATGTATGCCAGCGATTATCTCTTCCTTGGGAGTTGGTGGATCGCGGTGTACATGCGATATCACCTCAGATTCGGCAAAAACGGCGCATGTACCGCTTATATCAGCCTTAGATTTAGCTTGAAGAGAGAGCTTTGACATCTCTTCAACAGGCATTTGCATTAGCTTGGCCATTTGTTGCAAGAACACCCCGGTACCGGCAGCGCATTTGTCATGGTTCGCCCAGTCGATTATATGTCCCCGTTCGTTCACCTTGATGACGGTGCTACTCTCCGCACCCATATCTATAGTAGTTCTAGCTGATGGAACTAAGTAGCCAATTCCTCTGGCAAGGCATGTAGTAATGGTTTTCTTTTTATGGCTGAACGAAACGGATTTGCCGCCTACTCCCGTTGACACAGAGTATAGGTCGTTATTAAAGCTGACACCAGCCAGATTTAGAACCTCCTCCATGGCAGCTTTAGCGCTCGATTCGGCCTCATCATTGGAGTGAACAATACAAGAAGCCAGGATGCCATCATTACCCAAGATGACTGCTTTGGTGGTCAGGCTGCCTACATCAATACCCAGTGCTTTCATGGCGACTACTATTGACGGTCTTCTAAAAGCTCAAAGAACTGTTCCAATTTATCCCGTACGTCTTCCTCGGAAGTAATTGTTGGTTCGACGACGTCGCAATCTAA
>CAZZJX010000145.1:0-4372 GCA_964654845.1 uncultured Dehalococcoidales bacterium | reverse complement strand
GGATATGGGGGGTCAGGACTGCAAGGCGATCCGGTGCGATGCGGCGGGACGGCTGGAGAACTTCACCATGAACGACAAGTGCGCCGCAGGCACGGGAAGATTCCTGGAACTGATGGCGCGGGTACTGGGAATTTCCCTGGATGAGATGAGCGAGCTGGCCTTGGAGGCCAAGGCTGAGGTGAGAATCAACAGCGCCTGCGCTGTTTTCGCCAAGTCCGAGGTTACATCCCTGGTGCGGGAGGGTGAGGACAGGCGGGACGTGCTCGCCGGGCTCCACAGCGCCATAGCCGCCAGGGTCTACAATCTGCTGCGTGGGGTGGGGGTAGAACCCGACCTGGTGATAACCGGTGGCATAGGCAAGAACATAGCGGTGGTACGTAAGATAGAGAAGCGGGTGGGACTAAGTGCTCTGTTGCCTGAGGAGCCTCAGATAGTTGGAGCGTTGGGAGCGGCTCTGTTTGCTCGGGGAAAAATTATGTTGGGGAAGGAGTAAGCGACATGGTAACGTCAACCAGTGCCAAGAAGCATCTTGAGACCACTCTCGAGGTGCCGGCGTTGCGTAAGAAGTACTATGCCGAGTCGTTGCAGCAAGGTGCGAATCGGAAGGTGGCTTGGTGCAGCAACGGTATCCCATCGGAAATATTGGAGGCCATGGATATAAACGCAGTGTACCTGGAGAACTACGCCACCGTCTGTGCTGCCAAGCGGCTGTCCTCCGGGTTCTGCCGTGCTGGGGAAAGGGCGGGCTTTAGCCAGGATGTCTGCGGCTACGCCCGTATCCTCATGGGCTATTTATTGGGGGGAGAAGAGGCTCCGGAGGCACCCTATGGTGGCGTAGCCAAGCCCGATTTTCTGGTGGTGAACAGCTATAGCTGCGACTCGCGGATGGGCTGGTTTGCCACCATGAGCCGCACTCTTAACCTGCCTGTCTATGTTCTTGATGCTCCGTACCAGCCTCAGGGAGGCTGTACCGAGGATGTCAATGTGGTCTATTCTGAGTCGCAACTTGAGGACTTTGTTGCCTTCATTGAGGAGCAGACGGGGACAAAGCTTGACCGAGACAAGCTGAGGGAAAAGCTCGACCTTGCCCGCCGCTCCCATGACATACAGGTGGATATATTCGAGATGAGGAAGGCCATCCCCTCACCCATGGGCGCCGGAGACGCTTACACTATAGTCTGGCCCGGTATGTACTTGACGGGTACCAAGGAATGTGACGAGTTCTACCAGCGACTGCACGACGAGGTCTCGGAGCGCATCGAGAAAAAGATCGGCATAGTCCCCGAGGAAAAGTTCCGATTGTTGTGGAGTGGGCTCCCCTTCTGGTACAACATGGCCCTGCTTAATTACTTCGAGGACTTTGGTGGGGTGGTTGCTATCGAGAACGCCTATTTTCGCTACCAGAAGAGCCTGCCGTCTCAGCATGAAGATCCGATAAAGGATATGGCTATCTCTTCCACTATGCGCAGGCCTTACGCCGGCGACATTGAGCAGAGGGCTGAGCTTACCATTGACATCATTCGGGACTACCACGTGGATGGGGTGATATTAGCTTTTAACCCGTCCTGCCGGCTAATGTACTTGTTGCAGCCAGAACTCAAGAACGTTCTGGACCAACACGGAATACCCAACCTGAGCATTGAGTGTGACATGGCCGACGAACGCACCTACTCCGAGGGCCAGATCAAGACCAGGCTGGATGCCTTTATTGAGAGGATGCTCAGCGGGCGCAAATAGGAGGACACATGATAGAGAGCTTAGGGCGATTGCGAAAGGATCGACATGATGAAGCCAGGGCGTGGAAAGAGCGGACGGGTAAGAAGGTTATTGGGGTCTTCTGCTGCGATGTGCCCGAAGAGCTGATCTACGCTGCTGGGATGCTGCCGGTCAGGATATTGGGGGAGCATGAGGAGGCTAGCGAGGGCAACCTCCATTTCCCGACCAACGTGTGCCCCTATCCGACGAGTTGCCTGGATCAGGCGATCAAGGGTCGCTATGATTACCTGGACGGCGTAATAGTGCCTAACGTGTGCGATATGGTCCGAGCTATGCACGGGGCGTGGAAGTTGAATGCCGATGTTCCCAACGTTTATTTCCTCGAGGTGCCACAACGAATCAGTCCCCATGGGGTGGAGTTCTTCCGTGAGAATCTTGCCAAGTTTCAGAGATCGCTGGAGGAGCTTTCGGGCAATAGTATATCCAGCGAATCTTTGCGGCAGGCCATTGACGTCTATAACCGCAACCGTGACCTTCTCCACCGAGCCTACGAAATGAGAAGGAAAGGCCTCGTCTCCGCAGTCAAGCTTCAGGAGATGGTACTCTCCAGTATGCTCATACCCAAGGAGGAGCATAACAGGCTTATGGACCAGTGCCTGGAGGAAGCCGGCCAGCGCCATCCCGCTGATGATGGGGTAAGGCTTTTCGTATCCGCCAGCATGCTAGATGACACTGATTTCCTCCAACTCATCGAGGACTGCGGAGGCCGTGTAATCGCCGACGATATGCCGATGGGCAGCCGATACTTTTTCTATTCGGTCGAAAATGAGGCTGAGCCGTTGGAGGCACTGGCCGAGCGCTATCTAGCACGGATCCCTTGCCCGCGTAAGATGTTGCCTCAGGCCCGCTATCAGTATATAACTGAGACGATGGCTGGTGCAGAGGTCCAGGGTGTCATTATCCACAACCTCAAGGCCTGCGACTGCCACCTGTACGAATACCCCTACCTTAAAGAGATGCTGGAGGCGAAGGGGCTGCCGGTGCTGTTCTTCCGCGGAGAGGAGACGGAGGCGGAGTTGGAGACGCAGCGGGACGACATCGAGGCCTTCATCGAGGTGCTACGAGGCTAGGGTGATGTGATGGCACTGGGTGGCATCGATGTCGGTTCGGTCAACACCTCGGTGGTCATCTTCGAAGATGCCCGCATACTTTCCCACCTTATAGTAAGCTCAGGCGAATCGGACTCAGAACCTCGCCGCGCCATGGAGAAAGCACTTGAGGCGGCTGGGCTTGAATGGGGCGAACTTGCTACAGTGGTGGCTACCGGCCGTGGCCGCAGCGGTGTCGACTTCGCCCAGAAGCAGAGTTCGGAGGTTGTGTGCCAGGCGCGGGGTGCGCTCTGGCTATTTCCCACAGCGCGGACGGTGATCAATCTGGGCGCTGAGAGCAGCCGGGTCATTAGCTTGAACGAATATAGCAAAGTCCAGTCTTTCGCTACCAATGACAAGTGTGCCGCCGGTTCCGGGCTATTCCTGGAGTCCATGGCCTATCTCATGGAGGTGTCGGTGGCCGAGATGGGGGACCTGGCGCTAGCGGCGCAGACAGCAGAGGAGGTAAGCAGCCGGTGCGCTGTCTTCGCCGAGTCTGAGGTTATATCTCACATTCACCGTGGAGTGGCCAAGGAGCGCATCTTGGCCGGGCTGCATCGGGCAGTGGCTGATAGGATACTGGATCTCGTCAGCCGTGTGACCATGCAGCGGGAAGTGGTGCTCACTGGTGGTGTGGCCAGGAATACCGCATTAATCAAAGAACTGGAGGCAAAACTGGGGTTCGCTGTCTGTCTCCCCCCAGAGCCTCAGATCGTGGGTGCCCTCGGAGCTGCCCTTCTGGCGGGAGAGCAGTCGGGCCAGTGACATCTTCACGGGCGGGATTCGAACCTTTGAACCTCTTAGGACTGTGAATTGGTCATCTCATGCCAGGCCTTTGAGGATACGAACCCTTCTCCTTGGCTCGCGGCCGATGCTGTGCGATGAGAGGCTGTAGCGCTCTGCTAGCTGGTGCTGCAACATCCTTAGATAAGCGTTTTGGGGGCTGAGGTCTACGGCGTTCTTACCCTCCTTTACCTGGGCGACGGCCTCCTCCGCTTCCTTGATGGCAAAGATTACAGGGTTGTCGAAGGCTTCGACATCAAAGACGTTGGCCAGACAGCGCTCTATCTGCGAGATTTTATTGGTCTTGAGGACATAGATGGGTATGCCCGAAGCCTCGGCATCACGGATGGGCTGCGGCTTTCTGCGGTAGTAGCTCTTCGAGGTCATTAAAAGGTTAGCCCCCGATATATTGGTCACTACCTTCGCTGGCAATCCCATGTTCTTGACTACCTGCTCAAGACGGCTCTTGTTGATGCCGAACGGGTAGATCCGTTTCGTTGTGTCATCAACCACTTTTCTTGCTATCGCTTCCTCCCGAGGCGCTGCCTGTTCCCTCCTTACCTCAGCGGTCTCGTCCAGCCAACGCACCTCCGGAGGGATGGAGCGCCCCCGGAGCATGGCATCAATCACTGCGGTTACATCAGAGTGAATTGCCACATGATACCAGTCTTGAATCTCGACTACGATGTCGAATGTAGGGGGCGCCTTTCGCTCCAGGATGGATT
>CAZZJX010000144.1:2088-4382 GCA_964654845.1 uncultured Dehalococcoidales bacterium | reverse complement strand
AAGACTTGGTATAATCACCATGGGTAGGTCAGACTGAGGCGACTTCGTGGCGTGATCAAGAGAGGTGACTGATGAAGGAGGAAAGAGATGGTCCCTGGACAGACGTCAGCTCAGGAGAGGCAGGTTATCAGAGGTAGCCCGCATTCGCTCTATTGTTCGCTCGCTTTCGCTGTCTATGTCTTGCTTCCTCCGGAGTATGTCCTCAGCTTGGAGATACAGCGACTCCAGTCTGTTCACTTTGGTCAGTCTGGAAGCAATTATGGTCACGGAGAATTCCTTTGCTCTCCGGGGATAGTCACCGATTCTGACTACTGACTTGGGAGATTTCTCCTGCAGGTAAGTGGAAACTTCCTCCAGCATAGGCATGGCAAGAGCATCCCTCGGCCCGGTAACCAGAGCCAGAATCTTCCTGGCATCTTCCAGCTGGACCTTGATACCCAGGCAATTCTCAGCCTGCCTCAGGGCACCGGCTGACGCACTCCTTTCCTGTACTCCTGTTCGGAAATCTGCCTGCAGCCAGCGATAGAAGGCAGAAAGGTCGGTCTGTCCTCTGCCGATGGTAGATATGCCTTCCAAAGATTGCTTGATATCGCCGGCATCTATCACTTTACTTCCCAGGTATTTCCGGTTTCTCTCTTCTCCGGCGCAACAGAGGTCGAAGAAACTCCCAACGATCTCCTGATTCATCTCTCTGAAATTCTGCGCCAGGCTATTACCTGTTTTTCTGAACCGGTCGTTGTCAGCCAGAAAGACGGCGTCAGCATACTGCTCAACCGTCTTGATACAGGTAGCGCTGTTGAGCACTGAGAAAGAAGCTTCGCCCCTTTCCTCGTACCGAAAGGGGAGCACTATTATGGCATAGACCGGCTTGTCGATCCTTTCCTTCAGTTCTTTTATGGACCAGCCGATGGTTCCAGAGCCGGTACCTCCCCCACCGCTGGCTACCGCTATGATTGCGTCGCACTCGTGGAACTCCCTGGACCTTAGAATGGTGTCACTGGCAATCGAATGACTCTCCCTAATTATTCTGGCAGCCTCGGTGTTTATCTTCCCGACTCCATGCCCCAGGGTTCGTATGCTCCCGATGAGAATCCGGTGGTTCCTGTCTTTTGGTATGTTCTTGAAACCACCCAGGTCTGCTTCATCAGTGTTAACTGCAAAAGCGTCAGTCACAATCTCGATTCTGCGGCCGAATAACGACCTGGCATGCCGGTTGATGGTATAGAACTCATCCGCAATATTGCAGCCGCATTGCCCAAAACCAACAACTACTAACTTCATTCTTCACTTCCTCCCGCTCGTCATCTGAGATTGACTACACTGCCCGCCAGCTACGGGTCTTCGTTTCGTACCTCGAAAGACAAGGATTGTGTAGATTCACTACGTCATACCATAATTGTAGGTCACGGGTACAGAGAAGAATACCCACCGATGGTACTGGTATCTCTAGTTAATTGGTACCCTGCCGAACCATAAACTGGCTTCATCCACCGGCGTGCCCGCAGAATAAGTACTTTCAGTAGCCGGTCATGCGCTCGTGGCCTGCCCCCCGAAAACGGAAACGGACTAGCCACCACCACCCTCTCCAATGTCGTAACTACATTCCGCACGCCCAGGGGAGAGGGTACTCACGGCTGGGTTGACCTCTACCTGCTTCGCAATTCAATGTACCGGCACCTTGGGGGTTCGTAGTGCCCACAACAGCACCAGGAATCGATTCCGTGGCTTCTGGGAGGGGTGTGGTCCGGTGGGGGGACGGTTGAGACCGAGAACCGTATTGACACCGACCCGACGGACAGCTACGATACTATCGCCAGTGGATTGGCAGGGCGGGAGTTGTTGGAAGCGGTGTTGTCCCTGTATGTCGGTGCAGATGGATGCAGGAGAGGCTGGTTCGCTGTCATGCTGGCGGACAAAGCTCACGTTCTTTAGCTAGCACAAATATGGAAGTGGCCCAAGCTCTTGCAGTGAATGGGGAGGTAGCTATGAAGGAATATAGGTATGTTGAGGACTGCAAAGTGAGATATGTCAAATGCGTACTTTCGGGTGCAAGAGAGCGCCCTGGGGACCAAGACTTGCTACGGAGCGGAATCAGAGCCTTACTTGAACTGAGCAGAAAGCGAGGGCGTGATACCTTTGTCGAGATAGAGGATATCTACGAAGTCTCTGGAATCAACCCTACACAGAGTATCACGGCTGGCTTGTGGGCGTGGCTCGACGGGTTCGGGTCTGAGCCAAATCTTGTGTTTGGCGCTGGCATCGTGGAAAAGGCAGGAGGCGGCAGAGCCTATCGA
>CAZZJX010000144.1:0-2078 GCA_964654845.1 uncultured Dehalococcoidales bacterium | reverse complement strand
GGTCCAGGTTGTCCCCTGTTGACACTATCGCGGCCGTAACGCTGCCGTTTGTCTTTCATGAAGTCACCTTGGCTTGCTCACTGGCCTGAGTGGTCATCGTCGGCATGACCACCAGCCGGTAACCATTGACGGCAAAGAGTATCGGTGAGTAGCTATTGGTGAGCTTGAGGTCTACGATACCACCACAGGCCTTGAGTGCCTGGGCAAGATACCCACCCAGATTCATCTTTTACCTCCTCTTACAGATCGTTCGTTCTTATATGTGTGGTGCTACATATATCCTCTTGATGGAATTCTGGTAGAAGCCTAACCACCATCAAGAGACGTATGTTCTATCTTTACAAACCAACCAGCTGGATCAGCGAGATAGTCGTAATAGTCGAGGAGTGCCAGCTCATGCTCTCGTTCTTCTCTGGCAAGCGTCGTATAGAATTCTTTTTCAATATCATATGCAGCTATTCTAGCCTGATTTCTATAGAAATCATAACTCCTCTTTTCCTTATCGATAGCAACCTGGACCGCATCCAACTCACTGGAAGTGCCGTAAATGTCCACTCCCAGTGCTTGACATGTCTTGACAAGAGTATGTCGGATATTGCGAGTCGTATCGGGTTGTAGTTCCATGGAAGGCCAACCACGTCCCTTTAGTATGGAATTGTATAGTTCCTCAAACTTGAGACGATGGATATCTTCTTACTCCGCCAGGGACTGTAGAAGCTTTTTCCCAGCCTCATTGGTGCTGTCTTTACTTGCAGCAAGATAGCATTCTTTCCCATCTAACTCCATCTCGATCGCCATATTGATTACCTGGAGCATTTTTGACTGTTCGCTCGTTGTCATTGTTACCTTCGCCAGGTTCCTCTTTTCTCAAAGCAGGCGTATGATAAGGCAGTATTAACTTAGTGATACGAGCTTCGGCCTTGAGAGTGATGTGAACCTATAGACCGAAGCCCATATCGTTTCTCCTCCAGACTCTTTCGTAGAAGGCGACTCTGGAAAAGTGCCGCTATTTCTCAACAAGCTTGAACATGAGTGTCGCTAAGGTCTTTCGCTCTTCCTGAGTAGCAACCTCCCAAAGGTCTTTCATGAGTTGTTCTTCCGGGGTTGCCGGACAGACTTTCTTGGCAAGGAAGTCACCGACCTTCACAGATAGATTCTGAATCATGTCATCAGACATACCAAAATCTCTGCCTCGTTTTATCGCGTCCTGGAGGCGTCCTGTCCAGGTTGTCCAGTCTTTTACGAAGTCCATGGCATTGATACACTTCTGAACCTCTTCCATTAATGTTTCCCCCTTTTGGTAATCAATAACCGTTGCTTTGTTACTATCAATATTGTTATGCTATTATGGAATGAGAACTGTGTCGATCACATGGATAACACCATTATCGGCCTCAATATCAGCCTTAATCACCTTAGCTGCATTCACCTTTACGCCATCTTTAGTATCGATACTCAACTCCTTACTCTGCACAGTTTTTGCGGACTTTATACCTGCCACGTCGGCCGCCATTACTTTTCCAGCAACGACATGGTAGGTGAGGATATCTTTAAGCTTGGGAATATCATTTAGAAGGCTTTCGACAGTGCCGGCAGGTAGCTTCGCAAAAGCATCATCATTGGGGGCAAAAACGGTATACGGTCCCTGACCTGACAGGGTTTCGACTAATCCTGCTGCTTGGACTGCCTGTACTAATGTCTTGAAAGTCCCGGCTGACACCGCTGTTTCGACTATATTTGGCATTTCATCACTCCTTAATTATTAATTGATATCGTTCCTACCTGAAAACACCATAGACTTTCGAATTCACACCTCCTTTAAACCTGCTACCCAGACTATATTTTTCTTCCTGCACACCAGCTGCCGCAATTCAAGCACATCTCCTGAATAAGACTAGGGTAGCAGTACAGTATCGACAACATGGATTACACCATTTGAAGCCTCAATATCAGTAATGATTACCTGGGCATCGTTAATCATCACCTTTCCACCCACACGGAAATGACTAGGAGATTGTACTGTATTGCGCTAGAAGTGTAGTACTCCATCGGAGCCCTGTCTATTCTCCTAATGGACT
>CAZZJX010000143.1:0-4427 GCA_964654845.1 uncultured Dehalococcoidales bacterium | reverse complement strand
AAGCGAAAGTTCATCTGTGCACTTTGTGTGGAGAGAACATATTCCCAGGTTGGCCCTCGAGGGCTGCCGTGAACAATGGTGAAATCACCGCGACTCACGACCAGGGGAAGATTATCAATGTATCTCACATCCTCGTCACTTAACTGCCGTCCCGTCCAGACACAGGCTGCAGCGGCCTCTGGATTGAAATCGGAAATATCCACCTTTCCTATAGCGGCCCAATCATGATTGCCGGCAACACAGAGGTGATCATATTGGCGCAGCAAAGCGATGCACTCTGAGGGGTCAGGCCCATAACCTATGATATCGCCCAAGCACCATATCTCGTCCGCTCCACCCCACCCCTCGATATCGTTAAGCACTGCCTGAAAGGCTGCCAGATTGCCATGGATATCGGCTAAGATAGCGTAGCGCATGTTCCCCATCGAAACTATATCAGCTTTCTCGCCACTTGGCTAGATAAGCTAAAGCAAAGTTAGTATAATTGTGCCATGAAGGTCTCAGAGCTAGGCGAATTTGGACTCATCGAGCTATTCGAGAAGATACTAGGCAGCCCAGGGGACGAAGTTCTCGTCGGCATCGGCGATGACGCTGCGGCCTGGCGCACTGATGACCAAATCCAGATTGCCACCACCGACGCCTTGATCGAGAATGTCCACTTCACACTGAGCAACATTTCCTGGCATGAGCTGGGATGGAAGGCACTCGCGGTAAACCTCAGTGACATCGCCGCTATGGGTGGTCGGCCAAAATACGCCATCGTGTCGCTGGGCTTGCCAGGCGATACCGAAGTGGAGAGCCTGGTTGAACTGTACGAAGGGATGGCGGAGCTGGCACGTCTTCATAATGTCGCCGTCATTGGCGGAGATGTGGTCGCCGCTCCCTTGGTGATGCTCAGCCCAGCCGTTATGGGCACTGCCGAGAACATCCTCACCCGCTCATCGGCGGTTGCAAGAGACCAAATCGCTGTAACGGGACTCTTGGGGGCATCGGCAGCGGGACTGGTCATGGTCCAAAGAGGGCTCAAATTCGACGATAAGACTGCCTCACCTTTAAGAGAAGCCCATGTCAAACCCCATCCTCGCCTGAAAGAAGGGCAAATCCTGATGCGCAATGAGGTTAAAGCAGCGATAGATATAAGCGACGGGCTGGTTAGCGACCTTGCGAAATTATGTAAAGCAAGTGGTGTTGGCGCTCGTCTCTTTGCCAATGACATTCCCATTCATCCTCTGGTGCGCACCGCTTTTAACGAAGATTCTCTTAACCTGGCTTTGTCGGGAGGAGAGGATTATGAGCTTCTATTCACTGGTAGTATGGAGGTTATCGCTAAGGTGAAGGGGTTGATGCCCTGCCCAGTCACAGTGATAGGTGAGATAACTAGCTATGAGCCGGGGACAGTGAGGCTTTTCGACGAGCATGGAAACGACGTAGAGCTCGAGAGGGAGGGATGGGAACATTTCGCCCCAAGAAATGATAATAAATACCGTTAGCGAGAGCCCGCAGGAGACCCAACAGGTCGGTATGCAACTAGGCAAGCTCAGCCAGCCTGGCGATGTGTTCCTTTTAGTGGGTGGATTGGGAGCGGGTAAAACCTGCCTCACCCAGGGCATCGCCTGGGGATTAGGCATCGAAGGTTATGCCGCCAGCCCCTCCTTTGTGCTGATTAATCAGTACCGCGGCCGACTCCCCCTGTATCATATCGACCTCTATCGCCTTGACAGCATTGAAGAAGTCAACGAACTCGGACTGGACGATTATCTCTATAGCAATGGAGTTTGTGTGGTGGAATGGGCAGAAAAGGCATGGGCAGTCCTTCCGAGAGAGAACTTAACCGTTGAGATGAGCTTTCTCTCCGACACCAGTCGGAGTATTACTATTAAGCCCAATGGGAAGCGATATATAGAGATGATTTCCCAGCTTAGTGTCACACAAAGAGCGAAAGAGGGTAAAAGGTGGAGCTTGCCCTAGACACCTCCACAGATATTGCCAGTATCGCTTTATCTAGCTGTGGCGAGGTGCAAGCGGAGATGACATGGCTTTCGGGTCAGAATCATACCGTAGAGCTTATGCCGAATCTGCTTCATCTGCTTCAGCAAGCTAAGATAGAGCTCAAAGATATCGATGCCATCTTTGTCGCCAAGGGCCCAGGAAGCTTCAATGGGCTCAGAGTGGGGGTGGCAGCAGCAAAGGGTCTCGCCTTTGCCCTGGACGTCCCCCTGGTGGGCATAGGCACATTGGAGGTGGAGGCATTCCCCTATGTTGAAACGGGTCTGCCTGTTTGCCCGGTACAGAACGCAGGGCGGGGCGAGATCGCCACTGCCCTATACCAACTACAAAATGGCGGCTGGCAAAGGCTAATTGCGGAGCACATCACTACCGCAGAGGAGCTTTGTGCTAGTATCTCTACTGAGACCATTTTCTGCGGCCGATTTTCGCCCGATATTGCTCAGCAAATTGAACAGCACCTGGGCAAGCGAGCCATAGTCTTTAAGGGACTGAGGAGAGCAGGATTCTTGTCCGAGCTGGGCTGGAGAAGGCTCAAGATAGGCGAGTTCGACAATCCCGCCACGCTCCAGCCTCTCTACCTGCGACCTCCATCGGTGACTACAAAATCCAGAAAGGAGATAAAAAGATGAGCTTGTGGAAAGGGCCGTCCTTCCGCTCTCATTCACACTTTCCTCTTTGCATCGTTTGTGGGAAGGAAAACCCCATCGGGTTCAAGCTCGACTTCCGCCAGGAAGGGGAGACGGTCAAGGCGGAATTCACCCCCGGAGAATTCCACCAAGGCTGGCCTGAAATCGTTCATGGTGGAGTCCTCGGTCTCCTTTTAGACGAAGCAACGGTCTATGTGCCCCGTTTTTTCGGTTTGAATTGCGTCACCGCCAAGACGGAGGTAAGGTTCAGGCAACCTGTTCTGGTAGGGCAGAAGCTCCTCATCAGTGCCAGGATGACCAGGCAAAATAGAAAGCTTGTCGAGGCTGTAGGCCATATCACCTTAGAGGATGGCACGCCTGTGGCCGAAGGCAAAGCGTTAATGTACATAGTTGAGGAAGCCTAGAAAGGACATATATATGCAACAGACTCTAGTTCTTCTTAAGCCGGACGCCGTTCAGAGAGGACTCATGGGCGAGATCATCTCACGCCTTGAAAGACGAGGGCTCAAGATTGTAGCGATGAAGATGATCTGGATGGATGAGGCTCTGGCAAAGCGCCACTATGCAATTCATGAGGGTAAACCCTTCTTTGCCGGGCTCGTGGATTTCATCACCTCCAGCCCAATCATTGCCGCCGTAATAGAGGGCGAGAATGCCGTGGATATGGTGCGCCGAACAATGGGAGAAACCGACCCTGCTATTGCCAACCCGGGCACGATAAGGGCGGACTTCGCCTTAGATATCGGGCGCAACCTGATTCACGGTTCGGACTCGGAGGAGAATGCAGGGAAGGAGATTGAACTATTCTTTTCCAAGAAGGAGATCTTTGATTACTCCAGGGACATAGCCAAATGGCTCACTGGATCCTGATGAGGGGGGTTGCGTTACTCCACAGTTTTTCCAACTGGTAATACTCTCGCTCTATTGGGGTAAAGATGTGGATGATGACATCGCCAAAATCCATCAGCATCCAACCCGAGCCGGCGGCGCCTTCGCGGCGACGCAGCCTTATCCCTTCCCTCTTAAGCACCATAAGGACCTCATCGCAAATAGCCCCGATCTGGCGTTGCGTCTCACCACTGCAAATCACAAAGTAATCGGCAAAGGTGCATACCTCCCTCGTATCAAGCATCACAATATCAACAGCCTGCTTATCCGAAGCTGCCTCGACAGATTTCCTCGCCAGCTCTATCGCTTCCAGAATAACCCCCCCTTGAACCATATTATATCACACCGAGACAAAGCAACAAATGAACTCGTTCAGATAAAAGTTCACCATCACCCCTACCCTCTCCTCGCCATAGGTCGCCTCAGGCGACCCGTCAAGGGAGAGGGAGGAAAAGGTAGTCCATAGGGCACTCCATCTGGCAGGGGCCAGGGGGTGTCCCCCAGTAATACATCCCCTTATTTTTCAAAGGGGCCGTTGTAACACTTTGGGCAGGTTGGAGCCCTTCAGTTGAAGGGCTCCAACCCGCCGAGAGCGGATGCTCCCGGCTACCCCGTGAGGACGTTGCGTCGACCTGAGCCCTTCGAACGCACCTCTGCTGTTCCGAAGGCGTGCCTGCTGCCAACGGGCCTGCAAGCAGCCCGCAGGGTACCCCCTAGAGGGCGGAGAAAACTTGACGGCGATGTGCCCTTTGGAACTTGAGACCAACTGACTCCCTTGCAATCACCGGCACATGCTGTGACGGTCAGATGATGCAAGCGCGAGATATTCAAAGAATATGACACCTATCATGATGTCAAATGCATCAGAATGGCGCCAGATGCTTC
>CAZZJX010000142.1:0-4434 GCA_964654845.1 uncultured Dehalococcoidales bacterium | reverse complement strand
CGTCTAACGTTGTATTTTACACATTGTTTAAAAACATAATATGGGGGTGAGTATGGCTACAGAGGAAAAAGAAAAAGACCAAAAGTTACTTAATCTCGACCGAACAGCAAGAGCACAGATTATTAAGACTACAACGGAGAGCGGCATAGAACCTAAGGCTACTGCTTACAACCCTGACGATCTTAAGGACTTCGACTACAAGAGAGACCTTGGTGACGATGGGGATTACCCGTACACACGTGGCCTATACAAGGGGATGTACCGTAACTTACTGTGGGTGAGCGCCCAGGCTTTAACACGGGAGACAGCGGAGAAGAGCAGGAAGGACCGGGAGGTTGTCTGGGCAGGTGGTGCCGATACCGTCTACCTGTCCTCAGGCGATGTTAACAGGACAGGCTGTGATCCAGACCACCCGCTGGCCAAGTATGATCTCGGATACGCCCCTGAGAATTATTCCTGGCGGAGGATAGAGAGGGAACTGGAAGGAATTGACCTGGAAAAGGCGATCGTTACTTTCCACGGTGCATCCTCGCAGCAGGATGATGTGCTGTGTGTGGCGCAGCTGGCCACCGTTGCGGAGATGCGAAATATAGATAAACAGAAGATTAGAGGCTCGTGTATAAACGACCCTATCTCCAATGTGGCCACCAGCTTCAGCGTTGAATTTCCATCAGATATAGGACGCAGGCTTAACGGCGACCTCACCGAGTATGTATGCAGGGAGATGCGCACCTTCTCCCCATTTGCTCCCATCGCCTATGACCTGTGGGAGGCTGGTTGTAACTCTGTGCAGCAGCTGGGTATCATAATGTCTTCAACAGCTGCCTACTGTCAGGAGGCCATAGACCGCGGCGTACCGTTCGATATGGTAGGTCGCAGGGTGACCATCAGTATTGCCTCTTCCCTTGATTTCTTTGAGACGGTATGCAAGTTACGGGCAGCACGGAGGATGTGGGCCAAGATCGCCAGGGAAAGGTTTGGGGCTAAAGAGGATAAACTGTGCCGTCTTCGTATCGCTGTCAGGACACCGGGGCAGACTATCACCCGTCAGCAGCCGCTTAATAATATCGCTCGTATTGGCTTTCAGGCACTAGCTGCAGTGCTAGGCGGAGCCGCCGCCGTGGACTATGCTCGCCACGATGAAGCCTTCTGCATTCCCTCTGAAGAATCCTCGGTGATAACGCTAGCGCTTAACCATATCATTGGCCAGGAGACCGGCGTAGGTCTTACCGCGGATCCTCTCGGGGGCTCGTACTATGTTGAGTGGCTCACTAACAAGTTGGAAGAGGAAGCCAACATATTGATGAAACAGATAGAGGACATGGGTGGCATATGGAAGGTGGCTAAGAGCGGATGGCTGCGGCAGTTAGTCAACAACGCCCGCGAAGAAAGGATGACGGCCCTAGCCGATGGCTCTATGCCGCAGGTGGGGGTGAACTTCTTCCGTCAATCGGAGGATAAGGACCCCGATATCGTGGAATACGAGTTCGATGACATGGACAAGGTACAGAGCGACCTAATGGACGAGATCAAAGCCTATAAGGATAACCGCGATATCAAGAAGACACGTGAGGCTCTGCTGACGCTCAGGGAGAAGGCCAAAGGGACCGAAAACCTGATTTACCCAATAATCGAGGCGTTTAAAGCCGATGCTACTCGCGCAGAGATACTGGGAATGATCCGCGAGGGTTTTGGCTATAGCTATGATACGGTAGATATGATCAAGAGGCCAGACTTCCTGAACTAGTGACTCATTGCTCTTAGACTATCGGAGGTGAAAGTGGATAAATCGGATCGAAAAATACGTGTCTTGGTAGCCAAACCAGGTACTGACTCTCATTACCGAGGCGCCGAGCTTCTGTGCCAGATACTCAGGAACGCTGGGATGGAGGTCATCTACACCGGCAGGTACCAGACCTCGGAAATGATCGTAAGCGCTGCAATTGCGGAAGATGTGGATGTTGTGTGCCTTAGCTCACTGTCATGGTCGCAAGATAAATACTATGTGGAAGTCGCCAACATGCTCAGGGATAAAGGCTCCGATATATGTATAGTAGGTGGAGGCATTATTTCTAAAAAAGCCATACCGAAGCTGAAAGAGGCCGGGGTTACCGGGCTATACGGCCCGGGCACTCCCTACCAGGAGATGATCGATCACATCGAGCAACGGGTTAAGAAAGACAGGTGGCATGAGAATTAGCTCCAGATCTCAGTTTAATGAGATTTACAAGGAGGCAACATAATGCAAGCGGAGCAGCGCTTTACAGCATCAGGGATTCCGGTAAAGGATATTTATACCCCTGAGGATACAGAGGACCTTGACTACGACAGAGACCTCGGCATGGCGGGAGAACCTCCCTTTACCCGGGGTCCGTACTCCTCTATGTATCGCGGGCAGGTATGGACCATCAGGAGGTTAAGCGGGTTCAATACCCCTGAAGATTCCAATAAGCTCTACCGTGAGCAATATGAGTTGGGACAGACCGGTTTCTCGGTGGCACCGGATATCACCACTGCCGTTGGTGTGGATGCTGACAATCCCATGGTCGAATACGAGATCGGCCATTCTGGGTTGCCGCTGAACACAATTGAGGATGTGGAGGTGGCCTTCGAGGGTCTGCCCATAGACCGGGTCTCTACGTATCTTGCGGAGAGAGGCCCAATAACCGCCATGTATTTCGCCATGGCTGAGAAGAGGGGAATAGACCTTAAGCAGATAAGAGGAACCACCGCCGGTTGCATGCTGAGTTGGGCTTGTTTAAACATCCCCCTCCAGCCAACACCTAAAGGATACCTTAGATACGGAGTAGACTTTATAGAGTGGTGCAGCGAGATAGCCCCCAAGTGGAATCCAATAAATCATGACTCCTACAACCCTCGCGACCTGGGGCTTAATGCATACGAAGAGCTGGGCCTGCTATTCGCCTCTGCCATCGATTTCGTCGAGGAAGAGAAACGGCGGGGGAGGGTTCCTCTAGATCGCTTCGTGAGGCGTTTCTCATTTAATACAGCGGCCCATAATGACTTCTTTGAGGAGATAGCCAAGCTGCGGGCGGCGCGGCGTATCTGGTACAAGATCGTTACCGATAGATACGGAGTACAGGATCCTGCCTGTGCCAAGTTCCGCGTTCACGTCCAGTCTTCGGGCTCCACCCATACTGCCCAGGAGCCGTATAATAACCTCGTTCGCATTGCCTATCAGACGCTTGCCGCTGTTCTGGGGGGGGCACAGTCAATTCATGCCAACGGATATGATGAGGCAGTCTGCCTGCCTACAGACCAGTCGATGCTGCTCGCTATCAGGACTGAGCAGATCGCTGCTCTTGAGACCAACGTGACAAACACCATTGACCCTCTGGGTGGTTCCTATTACATTGAGTCGCTGACCAATGAGCTGGAGGAGAAAACCTGGGAATATATCAAGATGATCGAGGATATGGGTGGGATGGCACAGGCTATGCAGGACGGCTGGTACCACAAGCTTCTCAGGGACAAGCCGATTGAGCGGCAAAAAAAGGTGGATTCCGGCGAGATCCCGATTGTTGGAGTGAATACATTCCGCTCCGAAAAGGAGCCATACAAGGTGCCTATTTTCAAGCCCGATCCGGCAAAGTCCCAGCAAATCCAGGCTGAGAAGCTGAGGAAGTTCAGGGAAAAACGCGACAAAGTGAAACATGCCGAAGCTATGAAGAGGCTGGTGGATGCGTGTAATAGCGACGAGAATGTCTACCCGTATACTTTCGAGGCACTCAAAGCAGGCGCCACCTTTGGAGAGGTCATGAAGGCACAACTCGATGCCTATGGGGAATGGCCCTATCCGGTTGGGCTATAAAGAGGGCTGCGATATGGATAAGCGTAAAGTCAAGATACTGATGGTCAAGGCGGGGCTTGAGGGGCACTGGGCCGGTCTGATCGTGGTCAGCAATGCGCTTAGAGATGCCGGCTTTGAGGTAATCTATGGTGGAAACATGACTCCAGCGGAGATCGCTGCCACGGCCCTACAGGAGGATGTCGATGTTGTAGGGATCAGTAGCCTTACAGCAAACTATATGCTAACGGTTCCGGCAGTAATCAAGGGGATAAATGAGCGGGGCAAGGGGGATGTACTGCTGATCTTGGGCGGGATAATCTACGAGGATGATTTCGATGCACTCAAAAAAATGGGAGTTGCGGGGATCTTTATTCCGGGAACGCCCATGGAGGAAATCGTTAACTTTGTCCGCGATAAAACCTCGGCCTTGGTAAAATAGAGGTCGGCACACTGGGAAGCTGACCGCTGATAGATAATAGAACGGCTATCAATTCGATAGCCGTTTGACATTTTGACATACTATTAATAACCGATTTTAGCCTTTGGAAACGATTTTAAAATTGCATTTTGGGTGCGCTAGGTGGTAGCGAGAGACTTGGGTGAGCTTCAGGAAAGTATCACTA
>CAZZJX010000141.1:0-4434 GCA_964654845.1 uncultured Dehalococcoidales bacterium | reverse complement strand
ACCCCAGCCTGTGATTACAATTACCGAAGTCTCAGGCTTCATCTCCTTAATTCTCCTGGCAACATCACGCCCTGACATTTCCTGCATTCCCATGTCGGTGACTACGATATCGTAATCGCTCTTGCCCTTGTCAAAGGTCTCCAGCGCATCCTTTGCATTAGTAAACCCCTCTACTTGGTGGCCTAGCCGTTCCAGCATGAGCCTGAGAACTTCGTTGGTCTGTGGATCGTCTTCGATAAGAAGAATTGTTGCCCTCTTTATTGAGGTAGGCTCCTCTGGAAGCAGCAGTCTCCTGCCGGTGCTGACCGCCACTGGCAGCTTGATATAAAAGGTTGCCCCCTTTCCAGCAGAGCTATCTACGTTGATGCTCCCGCCATGCCTGTTAATAATACCATAGGCCACACTAAGCCCCATCCCAAGCCCTCCAGTGCTTTTGGTGGTGAAGAATGGGTCGAAGAGTCTCCCCTTTATCTCCTCAGGGATGCCCAAGCCAGTATCGGTAATGGAGAGAACCACCCAGTTGTTCTCCAGCTTGCTCTTAACGGTGATCTTGCCACCCTGAGGCATAGCATCCATGGCGTTGAACACGATGTTAGTTAGAACCTCTCGCAGCTCTGCGGAGTCTCCCTCGACGGGAAGCGCCTTACCCATCTCAGCGTTAATATCGATCGCGATCCGGTCTACTGCCTGTCGCTCCAGCCTGCGGGGCTCTACCATCTGTAAGGCGTCCCTCACTACTTCATTCAAATCGAGCACTTCAAATTCCCGATCCACTCTCACTCTGGCAAAGTCCTGGAGGCGGCGAACCGTCTTGGCGCCATCAGTAGCACTCTGCTCGATGATTCGAAGGTCTCTTACCATCCTGGGGTCTTTGGTAATACCCAAAGCCAACTGAGCCCGACCTAGAATGACCGAAAGCATATTATTGAAGTCGTGGGCAACACCACTAGCCATCTCACCCAGGGCCCTTAGACTCTCCGACTGAACCATGAGATTATGTGCTGCTTTGAGTTCCGCATAGGCTTTACTTAGCTCATTTTCGCGTTCACTTTTCTGGATAAACAACAGGGAGTTCTCCACCGCCACTGCTATCTGCCCGGCAAGCTGCTCCAGTACCTCCCTCTCTATCTCGCCGTAGGCATTAGGGTGGCGACTGGTAAGGTTAAAGGTGCCAAATACCTCACCCTTGGAGAATAGGGGGACGCGAATTGCCGACTTTAGTCCGCTCTTTAGAAGTTGATTCTCGTCGATAGAAAATTGCGCCTCCTGGGTAAAATCTGTTTCAATGTTGCTCCTCTTGTATTCTGTAACCCATGCTGTGGTAGAACCAGCTAAAGGAATAATGTCTCCTTCACCCAGTCCCGTCTCCACCTCACCAGAAACGGCAAAGAACCTGAGCTTATCCCCGTCAACCAGAGCGATGCTTGCTCGGTCAAAATCGATGATCTTTCTGATCTCGCTGGTAAAGGCTTGGTATATGTCTCTTATATCCAGGCTAGAGCCGATGATTCTGGTGAGCTCACTAATTACTTCTAGCCTTTTGCTGCGTTGGATGATCTCTTCCTCAGCCTTCTTCCTTGCTGAGACATCCCTTATTAGCAGGGCATAGGCAGGCTTGCTCTCATAGATAATCCTCTTGAACCTGATCTCTACTGGAGCTTTCTGCCCAGCTCCGTTAATGATGGTGGTCTCCCAGGTCTCAGGCACTGCCTCTCTCGTCATGGTAGCTTCATAGATCTGCTTGGTAAACTCCACACTCTCAGAAGCTACGTACTCCCAGAAACTCCGCCCCAATAGCTCTTCCACCGGTCTTCCCAGAAGTTCAGCGCATCTCTGATTAGCGAAGACTATGTGCTCTCCTCGAATCACTATATAGACCTCATTAATATCATCAACCAGAGCTCTGTATCTCGCCAGCGTTTCCCTCAGCCTATTATCCTCAATTTGGGATGGTCGGTGGAACCAGCGGCGAGGCATCGCCTCAAAGAGTCTTATACAGGTTCTCAATGAGTTAAGAAATGCAGCACGTAGTGCTTTCACTCCGTTCCCCTCATTATCGCCTTGATGCACTACTGATTATACTGATAACCTCTAAGATATCATCAACCCTGAAAGGCTTGCGAATCATGAGAAGTGGTCCTAAGGACATTGCCTCCATGGCTACAGGGTCATCACCATAACCGGTGATGATAGCTACTATCACCTTCTCATCCTTCTGCTTTATGGCGGAGAGGGCCTCCGCTCCACTCATCCCTGGTAGCACCAAATCTAGGAAAATCAGGTCGAAATGCTGCTGCTCCATTTCCTCAATAGCTCTCTCTCCATTCTCAACAGCGACGACCCTGTATCTTTGCTCTGAGATGATATCGCTGAGCATCTCTCGTACACCGGGATCATCATCAACAACGAGCACACTTCCCTCTACTACCGTTGACTGTTTAGCTATCCATTCGTCCAGTAGATCTTTTTTGAACCTCCAATTCCCTCCTATCTTAGAGGCAGGGATTCTTCCCTTTTGGGCCAGCTTATAAACAGTCATGTAATTCAGTTTTAGATACTCTGCCACTTCCTTAACGGTCATCAAGTCGCTCATTTGGTCTACTCTCCTTCTACCTGAATATTGGGATTCTATAATATTTTGCTTTATTATAGTTTGCTGTAATATTTTTCACAACAGCGACAGTTTGTCAAGCAGAGATAGACCCTTCATCTTTGCTTCCGTAAGCATTCTTACCATGTCAGGCCATCCCATTTGGAGATAGGCTATATTAGAGACCTTCTTATCTGCTAATAAAAATCGTAGAAGTGTGCTAGCGGGAAAGGGATGGCGCCTTTAACACATAGTCACCGTTCTCGGTGGGAAGTACCTTCTTGAGAAGTAAGGTTTGTCCTCTCTGGAGTGCGGTGAAGCCATACCTACTGCGGATGCGGTCGATAACCACGTCCAGACACTCCCGGCGCTCTATGGATGAATCCCAAAAGCTGAACTGCCTCCCGTCATTGATTAAGCTTGATACCCCAACACCGATAAGGCGCACTTGCTGCCTCCTTTGGTGAAGAGCCTTCTCCAAGAGTTCACGTGCCGTATCGAAGATGACCCAGTCAGCATTCGTTGCTTCCTTTAGTGTGTAATGACGGGTGATAGTGTAAAAATCAACATACCGGAGCTTTAGAACGACGCACCTAGCACTTCTACCGTTACGACGCAGTTCAGCGCCTACCCTTTCGCTGAGGTAACACAGGGTCGCCTTAAGAAAAGGGTAGTCTAATGTGTCTTTAATAAAGGTTGTCTCACGGCTTATCGATTTAGGTGGCTGTAGGGGCTCGACTCTCCTTTCATCTATGCCCATAGCATAGCGGTGGATTACTTCACCCAGAGTACCCAGGCTGCTCTTTAAAAAGGGGGCCGGGAAATTGGCTAGTTCCCCTATGGTGGTGATTCCCATCGTCTTCAGCGACTGCTCTGTCTTTGGGCCCACGCAGGGGAGCTTGGCGACAGGCAGTGGGGCAAGAAATGAGCGCCCCTTTCCATGTGCTACTTCAAGTATTCCGTCCGGCTTTGATAAGGCAGAGGCGATCTTAGCCACCAGCTTAGAATTGCCAATGCCAATCGAGGCGGTAAGCCCAGTTTTGTTCTTTATCATCTGTTTCATCTGTAGTGCCGTCTCCTTGGCAGAGCCGTAGAGGGGTTCGAAGCCGGTGAGATCAAGATAGGCCTCATCGATGCCTCCAGGCTCCAGGTAGGGGGTGAAATCGGCGAGAATGGCCATGATTCTTGCTGAAGCATCTCGATAACGAGAGAAGCGGCCGTTCAAAAATATCGCACTGGGGCAGAGACGATATGCTTTCATCAGGGGCATGCCAGCGCAAAGTCCGTAGGCTCTTGCCTCATAGGAGGCGGAACAGACAACACCACGAGAGCGAGGCTCACCGCCAATTACAATGGGCTTTCCTTTGAGCTCAGGGTTAAGCACCTGCTCTACAGAGGCAAAGAAAGCATCAAGGTCAACATGAAAGATTTTACGCGCTTTATCGTACATATGTTCTAATACATTATGAGGGGTTGCAATCCTTTTGTCAAGAAGTTCTACTCCATTGCAAAGATACCTAGGAGGGAAGACCAGAAGGGGCGCTTCTATGTGGGTTTGGAGGCATCCCCCAACGATAAAGAGGATATGCTTGCAGGCCGGTATCAATACATCTCGGAACGGGTGGAGAAATATGATATTGCCTCGCTTCACCTTCACTGCACTGAGGGCTTTGGTTAACCGCAATGGCAGAGACAATGGCGAATAAGTGATATGCCGCACTAGTCACATAAACGAATATAGTCCCTTGCAATTCTGGGTGGGTATTGATAGAATAATTGGCGCCGAAGAAAACGGGGTGTGGCGCAGTCCGGTTTAGCGCGCTTGCATGGGGTGCAAGAGGTCG
>CAZZJX010000140.1:0-4452 GCA_964654845.1 uncultured Dehalococcoidales bacterium | reverse complement strand
ATATCGCACTGGCGGTGGGCGCGGAGAAGCTGAAGGACATGGGCATCTCTGGCCTCATTTCCACCGCGCCGGGGGGCACCGCGGGCGTGGGGGGTGTGGCCACTACAGCACCAGCCATATTTGCCATGCTGGCGACGAGGTACTTCGACCGCTACAACCTGAGCCCGGATGAGGGCAAGAGGATGCTGGCGCACATATCGTCGAAGAGCCATCATAATGGCAACCTGAATCCAAAAGCCCATTTTCACCGTGAGGTTACCATTGATCAGGTAATGAATGCCCCTATAATTGCCTGGCCGCTGGGTCTTTTCGACTGCTGCGGCGTGAGCGATGGTGGGGCTGCCGCAATCGTGGTGCGTGCCGCGGATGCGAAGAAGTTCAGGGCTGATCCAGTATACATTAAGTCAGTACAGATGTGCGTTGGCCCTGCTGAAGGCCCGGTGAGGAACGATTACGACTTCACCCATGTGGAGGAGACCTATCGCGCCGGGCTGGCGGCCTATGCCGAGGCAGGGGTAAAAAACCCGCGCGAGGAGATCGGTATGGCCGAGGTGCATGACTGCTTCTCCATTACTGAGGCCACGATTATGGAGGATCTCCAGTTCAGCCCCAGGGGGAAGTGTAGAGATGATATCGAGAGTGGCTTCTTCGACCTTGACGGAGGATTGCCGGTGCAGCCCGATGGTGGACTCAAGTGTTTTGGTCACCCCGTCGGTGCTAGCGGGCTGAGGATGATCTACGAGATGTACCTTCAGCTTCAGGGAAAAGCCGGTCCCCGTCAGATAAAGAATCCCCACCTCGGGTTGACCCATAACATGGGGGGGATGCCACCGGCTTGCACAGTCGCAATTGCCATCATGGGGCTAGCATAAAAATGATATCGCTCCTGCGCCATATTACAAGCACTTCGACGCAGGAGCGATAATAAACCACCTCTTAACCGAACTATCACATTCCGACGATAAATTGCCAGATCTGAGACATCGATTATCGGTATCGTTTTAAATTGGGAACGCTACAAAGCGATCTTATGACTTGCCTATTCGAAATACCTTGGTGTTACAATTTGGGCAGTTGCCCTGAGTTGCGGGGCGCCCATTCTTCATTGTTATCGACCTTGGGTTCTTGATCTCAACCTTCTTCCGGCACTTCATACAGTATGCTTGCATTACACCCTCCTTTGGAAATTTGACCAGAGACTAGCACGTTTAGGCCCATCTGTCAATAGGTTTGGCGTAGAAATTTGTATTTTGCTCTAAATGAGACTGCTGAAATGGTCTCAATCAACCCCCTAATCCCCCAATCTTGGGGGACTTTTTAAAGCTGCCCCGATACATCGGGGCAGCTCTTTTTCAGCGGTCTCTACATGATGGATGGCCGCTGCGAATTACCCCTTAATTTGGAACATGATATAGACCATATCTACTCCCCATGCGTTGGAAATGGCGGCTACAAAGTCAGCGTCTCTGATGGATGCCATGGTTCTGTCGATAATGGGATATTTGGTTCCCAGCATTTTGGCAAACCCTGTCTCAAACATATTTTGATCTGCTCACACTGGGAGCGCTCCTTCTACCCACAGAAGTTCTCTTTGATTGCCAATCCCTATCTTCGTCACTAATATGGATAACTCGCCAGTCCTGTTTCTCAAGCTCGGCACCGATAAAGCGGCAATGGCAACGCCAGGGGAGGCGCTCGGCACAAACCAAAGCTACCATACTTCTACCGGCTATTTGGATGAGCTTGTCCATCGCGGAGCGAGTGCTGGTGCCGACAGTGTAAATGGTTCCCTCAAGTGCCATCAAATGGTTTTGGCCCATGCCACGGCGTTTAAAAAGATGCGAAAGCCGTCCCCACGTTCTCTAGCCGGCTCCCTTGTCCACCGCGGGTGCTGCGACCAGCGGACAAAGCGCTCCGGATGCGGCATTAGCGCAAAAATACGCCCCGAAGCATCGCAGATACCGGCTATATCGTCTATTGAGCCATTTGGATTATAGGGGTAGCCGGCGTTAATGTTTCCATTCTCGTCGGCGTAATATAGGACGACATTTAGCATCCCGTCTGCAATCATTACCACCTTACCCTCACCGTGAGCCACAGGTAGGTACATGGTGCTTATCCCCCGGGTGAATATGCAGGGGCTGTTCTCATTGACGCGGAGATATACCCAGCGGCACTCGAACCGGCCCGAATCGTTGCCTGCCAGGGTTAATGGCGATGATTGGGGTAGAATCCCCGCTTTCACCATGACCTGAAAACCATTGCAGATCCCAAGGATGAGCCTTCCGTCCGCAACGAACTTTCGTATCTCATCACCCAGCTTTAGCTTCAGTTCATTGGCCAGGATTTTACCGCCTGAGATGTCATCGCCATAGGTAAAACCACCGGGGATGACCATTATCTGGTAATGAAAAAGGAGTTCGGGGACTCGTACAAGCTCGTTTATATGTACTGACTCGACCTGTGATCCAGCCTGTTCAAGGGCAAACGCTGTTTCCCCGTCACAGTTTGTGCCCGGGGCGCGCAGTATCAGTGTCTTCACCCTAGCCATTACATACTACCAGCGAAGCGGGTTCTGCCAGGCCTCTTTGAGTTCGGCAAGCGGAGTGGAAAGAACCTGCTCTCCACTCAGGCCATAGATCTTGAGGGTTCTATCGCTTGTAACCTTACCTATGGCGGCGCAATCGAACCCGGCCATCATTTTGTCGAACTGGTGCCTGTCATCAGGTGTTACCTCCAGTAAAAAGCGGGTATTTGACTCAGAGAAGAGAATGAGATCATCCCTATTTATAAGGCTGCCCAGCGGGACATTCGCCAGGTGGATAGCCATGCCAAGGCCCCCGGCGAAGGCCATCTCGGCGGCAGCCACCCCAAGGCCACCCTCGCTCAGATCATGGCACGCCATCACCAGGCCTTTGTCGGTGGTGGCGCTGAGGGCATCCATCAGCCTTTTCCCTCTCCTGGGGTCTACCCGGGGCACATTGTTGCCAACAAAGCCGTGAATGCCGTAGTAGTGAGAGCCACCCAGTTCATCATAGGTCGTGCCGACGATGTAGATCAGGTTGCCTTCCTTTTTACAGTCCATAGAAAGCGCCCGTTCTACCTGCTCCATCACTGCTACTGCCGAGATGAGGAGCGTAGGTGGAATACATATGCTACCCTTCTCCGTCTCATACTCGTTATAGAGGCTATCCTTGCCAGAGATGAAGGGGGTCTCATAGGCAATCGCCATATCATAGCAGGCTTGCGCCGCCCGCACCAGGCTGCCCAGCCGCTCGGGCTTTTCCGGATTGCCCCAGCAGAAGTTATCCAGGAGCGCCACCCTCCGCAGGCTGCCTCCCACGGCGACTATCTGCCGCAATGCCTCGTCTATGGCGGAGGCAGCCATCCAGTAGGGATCGATGTCCCCGTATTTAGGATTGATGCCATTGGAGACGATTATACCCATGTCCGAATCAAGTAACGGCCTAATAATGGCGGCATCTCCGGGGCCATCGCTATTTACACCTACTAAGGGCTTGAGCACACTGCCACCTTGCACCTCGTGGTCGTACTGGCGGATAACCCATTCCTTGCTGCAGACATTCCACGAGCGCAGGATACTTAGTAGCTCTTCCCCTAAGTCAGGTGGTTCAGGAAAATCGGGCTCAGCATGATGCGGTGTCTCCCAAACTGCCTCTCTATCCAGTTGCGGCAAACCGTTATGCAGGAACTCCATATCGAGGTCGCCAACTAGATCGCCATTATAGAAAAGCTGAAGCCGGTGGTTATCGGTGAACTCGCCAATGACCGTCGCTGCCACATCCTCGCTTGCGAAGAGGTGGATCAACTGGTCAGCAGCGCTTGGAGGGGCGGCCAGAACCATCCGCTCCTGTGATTCGGATAGCCATATCTCGGTATAGGAGAGGCCGGTATATTTCAAGGGGACACGTTCCAGATAAACACGCACCCCGGTCTCTTGGGCCATTTCACCCACTGCCGATGAGAGCCCGCCCCCGCCACAGTCGGTAATTCGCCGATATAGCCTCTGGTCCCGTGCCTTAAGCAGGACATCGATGAGCTTTTTCTCCATCATTGGATTGCCGATCTGAACCGAACTGGAAGAAACTGCCTCGGAATCTGCGGTAAGCTCTCCCGAGGCGAAGGTAACCCCGTGAATACCGTCACGTCCGGTGTTCCCACCCACAAGGACTACCAGGTCACCCGGTTGTTGCTGACCGCGTTGGCTCATGCCCTTGGGTAGTAGCCCTATTGTGCCGCAGAAAACCAGGGGATTGCCCACGTACCTTTCGTCAAAGAGTATGGCACCATTGAGTGTGGGGATGCCGAGGCGGTTGGCATAGTCGGCTACCCCGGCGCGGACCCCTTTGAAGATGCGGCGGGGGTGGAGCACACCCGGGGGCAGACTCTGGTAGGGGAGATCGGGTGGGGCAAAGCAGAACACATCGGTGT
>CAZZJX010000139.1:0-4461 GCA_964654845.1 uncultured Dehalococcoidales bacterium | reverse complement strand
CCCCTTGGCCGTCTGTGTTGAGTGGCTGGCATTTGAGACATCCGGTTCGCCACATATTGTACCTCACTTGTCATCGCATCGGGTGAAGCAAACCTAGTTGATAATGCCAGTGCACTCCACCAATCTAGCGTCCGTCGGGCCCCTCGGGCACAGCTCCAGCCTTCATATCGAGGGTGACGCCACAGGACAAGACGCCCCTTCACCGCTTTCTCCTCACAGACCAGCTTATCCAAACAAGGACGATGACACATCCAGCGAAGGCAATACCAGCCAGCATGCCTTTGAGAAACACCTTGGCCATCACTATGAGGCTGGCAATAATCAGGATGCCCACGAGGACAATCACAATCCTGTACATTGTGCCGTACCTGGCAGGTCTATCGCTCACTGTCTGCTGCCCCATTCCCTATCCTGTGCCTTCTGTCCGTGGCGGCCCAAGGATACCACGAGGGTTTCCGTCTCTTCCAGGCGCTGCCATATCATTCGACGTGCCAGCCTCCGGTTTCCCAAACCCGAGCTCAGATGTCCGCTCCAAGCGCGGCTCGGATCAGGTTTTCCGAGGACATTTCACCGTCCGTAGCCGCTGCGAAGTGACTCTCACCACCGAGCAGGCGATCTCTGATAGCACTTGTCGAGAGACCTTGCTTCTCAAGCTGCTTTGCCTTTTGCGACAAGTCCTGCAGGTAGTCTACACATGATTGGAGAGCCTGACAACCGTCCTGCACCACGTTACCCACAGATGTGAACAGAATAAGCCTATCGCATTTGAGACCGATAAGCTTCTTCATCGACTTTACTATCTGAGTTATGTCTTCCTCGGGTCGAACAACCATCGGCTTTGGTGAAACAAACAGGTCGCCTGAGAAACACCAGCCTTTTTCAGGCTCAACCAACGCTACATGCCCCTTACAATGTCCGGGGGTATCTATAACATCAAAGTGGAAATGCTCAGTTTCTATTCTCCGAGGCAGGCAATCCACTTCACTTGGCTCTGGATAACCCCAAACCATCTCCTGGTATGGATGCAACTTTGGCACCTGGTTGATTAGAGGGACCGACTCAAGAGATGCAAATATCGGTATGCCAGACTTCTTCAGGATATAGTTGGCACCAACGTGGTCTTCGTGATAGTGTGTGTTTACCGCTAACTTGAGATTCTTGTCCTCAAGGAATTCAACCAGCTCCTCGGCCGTATACTTACAGCCAGTATCTATGAGAAGGCCGTCAACAAGGTACGCCGCAACCCAATAGAGTACTTGCTCCTCGATGTCACGACCCATCTTGATTTGCATGACCTCTTCAAAGTAGTTAGCCCCGATCACTCTGATGTCTCCTCCAACCTCCGGCGGTGAACGTGGTTACATGTGGGATAAAAGCCTCGGAGTGGTGAGGTCACTTCAAGTCCACGCAGGTGCGACCCGGCGTTGAATTGCAGGCGTCTTTAGAAGTCAGTGCTGCTCCACTTCACCTAGTGCTTGAAAACGCCGCGGATTTTGCGATCCAGACCGCTACCAATCTTCTCAATGGCTTCACACCTGATTCGGGTAAGCTCTTTCTGTTTCTCCTCATATTCTGCTGTCGAATAGAGCTTCTCTGGATGCAAGTAGGTTTCGTCCACAGTTCTTATCGCCCTGGGTACCTTGAAGCCAGTCGGCGAGTCTATCCAGTCTTCTAAACCTCCCCTTAGCAGAGACTCCAATATCCCCATGGTGTATTCCAGCCTTATGTCCCGGTAATGCTCGCCCTCACCAACACCGCCCGTATTTAGCAGGTAGTATCTCATGTGAGGAAGGCCCCTCAAGATTTCAATAAACCTGTTGGCGTGCTGTGCTTTATTACCAGCCATAAAGGGATCATAGAAAAACTCGCTCCTTATCCTCCCTGCCTGGGTTGGGTCACCCGCCGACGACTCCATTGCCTGTCCCAGAACCATCAGGGCCGCTGCCTGACTGCGAGTCAGTTTTGATATCGCTGGGATCAATGGCCCTCTGGTTATGAGGATGAGGTTATCAATCTTATCAACATCGATGTACGGGCTGGCATGCAGGAAATCCCGTCGCCGTATGGCTGCTCTGCCGTTCGACGTCCTGGTGAAGTTATAGAAATCGTAGTCACCGTCGTCGGTTACAAAAACGTTTTCGCACAGCGTATCTGGTTTCAACAAACCATAGAACACCGCGGTCTGCTCTCCTGGATTCACGCCCTCTGTTTTCGCAAAAATCCCTCCCAGCTCGAAGCCATGGAAAGAACCATCTGGCATGAGCGCTCCACCATCGTCCTGAATAAGCCAGGACCTCTCTCTTTCCTTCTTTGCCATGATGCGGCAAGTTGTGGTTGTCTTGCCGTTGGCGCTCAATGCCACAAGCAGCGTTCTGACAGTTCGATAGTCTCCATGGACTGATTGAAGGTAATCCTCCCTACAACCGGTGTGCAAGAAGATCCCACCTCTCCTGGTTTTGACGTTCCAATCCTCCGCTGCGAAAACACCCTTCTTGTATTCACCTATATAGTTACTGTTCCTGACGACCTTGATCACCTTTCCATCGTCCAGCATGGCCAATCTTATGGTTATATCCTTTTGGGAAAGCGGCTTTGACCTGTTGGTTTCAAAGGCCTCGTCGGTGAAGAATAATATCTGATATATTGGTGACTTGATTTTCCTGTTCACCGGCAGATAAAGATTCCCGCCACCGTAGGCGAGATGAGCAAATTTCACCGGCACAATCATTCTAACCACTGTTTCACTGCTTTCGTTGCCCACGATCCTGTCAACGGAAATCAACTTCTCCCTGGCAAGCGCCTTTTCACACTGGGAAAGCAGTCGCCTTTCCTCCTCGCTGAAAGTATGGTCAAGGCTGTTCCTGGTGAGCATCGCCGCTCTCGACGTGGGCTCGCTTTCAGCAGCAAAATTGCCATATATCGTCTTTCTGATGCCAGGCTCGATCTCGGTCAAGGTCCTTAGCTCCGCATTAGAGGGATTGTCAACCAACCTGTTCTCTTCTATTGCCTTTTTCCTGATTCTATCAGCAGTTCTGGCGAATTCTTCCACATCGAACCCGTTTGACATCACATCTCCCCCGTTCTTACCCTGATCCCACATAGTTCCTTAATCAGTGGCGCAGCAAACCTTCCCATGTACTGTTTTGTAACACTTTCAGCCCTAATGTACCGCTTCCTCCGGGCTACCAATCCTCCCCAATATTGCGCTGGCGGCGGCTATCGCCGGGTTTGCCAGGTAGACCTCCGACTGGGGACTGCCCATACGGCCAACGAAGTTGCGGTTGGTGGTTGAAATGCACTTTTCACCGGCTGCGAGAACCCCCATATATCCCCCAAGGCAGGGACCACAGGTAGGCGTGCTTACTGCTGCCCCTACCCGGACGAAGGTCTCTATCAGGCCGCGGCGCATAGCCTCGAGATACACATCCTGAGAGCCAGGAATGATTATCAAGCGCACCTCAGGGTGAACCCTTCTCCATTTAAGCACCTCGGCGGCCATCTCCAGGTCCTCAACACGGCCGTTGGTGCAACTGCCGATCACCGCCTGGTCAATCTTCACCTCACCCACCTCGCTTATCGGTTTTGTATTCGATGGCAGGTGGGGAAAGGCAACCTGAGGCTCGATCTTGGAGACATCGTATTCTATGACTTTTTCATAATGAGCATCTTCATCAGGTTCGTACACCTTATAGCCACGCCTGGTACGAGTTTGAACATAAGCCAATGTCTTGTTATCAACCCTGAAGATACCTGCCTTGGCGCCAGCTTCTATAGCCATGTTCGCCATAGTGAAGCGACCACTCATAGGAAGAGCGTCGATGGCCTCTCCGCAAAGCTCCATTGCGGCATACAGCGCTCCGTCGACGCCGATGTCGCCGATGGTATAGAGAATAAGGTCTTTGCCGCTGACCCACTTTTTCGTCCTGCCGTGATAGATGAACTTGATAGTAGGAGGAACCTTCATCCATATATCGCCCGTTGCCATAGCACAGGCGATATCGGTAGAGCCCATGCCTGTGGCGAAGGCTCCCAGAGCGCCATAGGTACAGGTATGAGAATCGGCAGCCACGACCACATCGCCAGGTAACACCAGTCCCTGCTCCGGCAGAAGCACATGCTCGATACCGCCTCTACCAGTTTCAAAGTAGACCAATCCCAGCTCCCTAGCAAACTCCTTCATCATTTTCGCCTGCTCCGCTGAGGCGATGTCCTTATTGGGTACAAAATGATCGGCGACCATCACCACCCTCTGGGGGTCAAAGACTTTTGAGACCCCAATGCGCTCGAACTCCTTAATGGCGATGGGGGCAGTAACATCGTTTGCCATAACGAGGTCAACCCTGATATTTAAAAACTCGCCAGGGCTGATCTTCTTTTTCCCACAATGGGCAGCAAGGATCTTCTCGGCTATCGTTGATCCTGTCATTCTCCTCCTATCTTCTTGGGAAGCCTGAGCACGAT